>JAWLDD010000022.1:0-15411 GCA_041686815.1 Candidatus Atribacteria bacterium
GACCGCTCTTAAAAAGCTAGGATATTCAGAGGAACAGATAGATGAGATTGTTGGCTATATTCTGCGCAAGGATGAAAATGATTTTATCATAGATGGAAAGATAGAAGGAGCACCTCACCTAAAGCCAGAGCATTATGCAGTATTTGATACTGCTGGTAAGTGTGGTACAGGCAGCAGGGCTATCTCCCCGGAAGGCCATGTACTCATGGTATCGGCTATTACTCCCCTCATTTCGGGCTCTATTTCCAAGACTGTAAATCTGCCAAACTCAGCCACCAAGAAGGATATTGAACGTATCCATCTATTGGCCTATACCACAGGAGCAAAGGCCATCGCCATATATAGGGATGGGTCTAAAGCCAGCCAACCATTGACATCGTCCATTGAAAATACAACGGAGAAAAGATTGGAAGACATGTCCTATCAAGAGCTAATGGACATAGCAAAGACAAGCAGACAGGGGGTAGCTGTCCGCAGAAAGGCAACTGGTAGAAGGCCAGGATTTACACACAGTGCCAAGATAGGCGACATTGAGCTTTATGTAACGGTGAATTTCTATCCCGACGGGAGGATTGCCGAGCTCTTTATCTCTACAGATAAAGAGGGTACAGTGGTTAAGGGACTCCTTGCTTCATTGTCCAAAGCTATATCCAATATGCTTCAATACAATATTCCACCACAGGAGATATCTAGAATGCTTAGGGGACAGCAGTATGAGCCATCGGGCTTTGTTAGCCGTCATCCATATATTAAGCATGCATCATCTATATCGGATTTAATAAGCAAGATTATAGATATTGAACTGGGCAACTTCTCCAGGTGCGAGGCAAAACCGGATCTAGATAGCACCGTACTGTCTGCAAGAGACCTAGTTACAGCTTCATCCTATACTACCTTGCCTGATAATGATACCTATTATGAGGATAATGAGGAGAGCGAAAAGGGTGAACGCATCTATGGTGAGGTTTGTGCTATCTGTGGCAGTATTAGGCTAAGAAAGAACGGCACCTGCAAGGTCTGCGAAGAATGCGGCGCCACTACAGGATGTTCGTGATATAATATGAGAGATATCCCTATTCTGTTATGATTAGGGATATTTTTATGGTATAATGGCTGTTGATAAGTGAACGGTCAATAGCCATTATTATAGGATGAACTAGCACAACGAGTTAATTTAACAATAAGCAATGCTTTAATAAACAGGAGGGAAGATGATGATAGTATCCAAGATCTCTATGGGAAACCCTGATTCAAGCATTTTTCCGTCACAGGATTATCGTGTGACTATTGATGGCAATGAAATCTATGTGTATAAGTGTCAGGTGGCAAGCTATGCCATACTCTCGGGACAAGGTAAAATGGAAGTAGAAATAGAATCTGCTCTTCCATTTGAAAAGATTAAGGTACGGCCTTTGAGCGCTGGTATAAATTTTACAGTCCAGGGTAAAAAGGTTCGCTTTACTATTGATGCACCTCGAAAGCTTAGCATAGAATTCGACGATGATATACTAAGGCCATTGTTCTTACTGGTCAACCCTATTGACACCCCTAAGCCCGATATAGATGGGGATAAGGTGCACTATTTTGAGTCAGGAAAGACCTATGACATTGGGCTAATGGAATTAGGCGAAGGAGAAACCGTTTATATTGATGAAGGTGCAGTGGTATATGGTGCTTTCACCGCCTATAGAGCAGATAATATTGCTATAAAGGGAAGAGGAATATTAGATGGGAGCAAATGGCCTAGGCAAGGTGAAGTGATAAAGAAACAGATGATAAAGCTGGTGGAATGCAATAATGTATTGATTGAAGGAATAACCATAGTGGATGGTCCTAATTGGCATGTGGTGCCCATTGCCTGTAATGATGTTACAATCAAGGATTTAAACATAATTACTATCGTGGGAACCGGTGATGGAATCGATGTAGTAGGCAGCGAAAATGTAAGTATCGACAACTGCTTTATCAGATCCTATGATGATTGTGTGGCAATAAAAGCTGTCTCCTATTTCCATGAATCAGGATGCAAAAATGTAGAAAATGTAAAGGTATCTAGAAGCGTATTTTGGAATTCTGAATATGGAAATGCCCTTGAGATAGGATACGAAACCAGGTGCGAAGAGATAAAAAATATCCTTTTCCAAGATTGCGATGTGATTCGATGTGAATTCGAAGGATACGAATCTGGAGGTACTTTTACTATACACAATGGTGATAGGGCAGTAGTTAGCAATGTTAGGTATGACAATATTAGAGTAGAGGATTCCCGAGAAAAACTCATAGATATTAAAATACTCTTCTCTCAATACAGTCGTGATGAGGTAAGAGGTCAGGTCAGGGATATAGTCTTCAACAATATTCAGGTTGTAGATGGCCCCTTTCCAGTATCAATCATCCGTGGATATAATGGCGACCATATGATAAGGAATATAACTATAGAGGATATGGTTGTGCATGGTAGAAAGATCAATGACGCTAATAGTGCAAAGATGGTGGTAGAATTATCAAAGGATGTAAAGTTTTTATAGGCTATTATTTAGCCTTTACGGCAGATGTTATCTATTGGTTCATGATCAATACTTGTGCCTAATCCAAAACATTTGTATTTGTTGACAGGCTATGATAATATTTCATAGAATAAAGATATAGAGGCATATATAAGCTATATAGGAGGAGGATAATATTTGGACATACTATTAAGGCAATTAAAAGAAGTATCACTATCTGTTCTACCAATAACTGTACTAGTCATTATTTTGAATTTTACAATAGTACCCGTAGAAAATGAAATGCTTATAAGGTTTATAATCGGTGCAATACTTGTCATTATAGGCCTCGGAATATTTCTATTTGGTGCGCAACTGGGCGTTTTACCAATTGGAAATCTCATGGGGGAAACGGTAGCTAAAACCAACAAAGCGTACTGGGTGGGCATACTTGGCTTTATATTAGGCTTTCTCATTACCATTGCTGAGCCTGACTTACAGATACTAGCTCACCAAGTAAATTTGGCTTCTGGCGGAATTGTCCCTTACGGATTGATTTTAATCGTAGTTTCTATTGGAGTAGGTATAATGGTTGGGGTGGGTTTGCTTAGAATTATCTATGGTACTCCTCTTAACAAGGTATTTACATTTGTTTACGCTATAATATTTCTACTTGGTCTAAAGGCATCGGAAGAATTTTTAGCCATTTCCGTTGATGCTTCGGGGGCTACTACAGGTGCCATGACCACTCCCTTTATTTTGGCCTTGGGCTATGGCGTATCTCGATTAAAGGGAGGTAAGACAGAGGAAGAGGATAGTTTCGGCATGGTTGGTCTTGCCTCTGGAGGGCCGATATTCGCCGTGATGATAATGAGCATAGTTAAAGGGCTAACCGATATACAAGGTGAAGCAGAAGCTTTTGTACCCAATGTAGGCATCTTAACTCCTTATCTGCGCGCTTTCCCACAATTTTTGAAAGAATCCATCTTGACTCTATTACCTCTATTGGTTCTATTCATAATTTTTAATAGAGTTAAGTTTAAGTTAAGCAAGAGGAGTAAAAATTCCATTCTGAAAGGGCTATTATATACTTTTATTGGACTTACATTGTTTTTAGTGGGAGTAAATGCTGGATTTATGGAGGTTGGAAGGGTAATGGGAGAGGGTATAGCAAAATTCCATCCTCTCTTATTGCCGGTAATTGGTTTCTTGTTGGGCATGGTGGTTGTATTGGCCGAGCCAGCAGTATATGTATTGACTGAGCAGGTTGAAGAGGTTATCCTAGTTGCTCTATCTGCTGGTATCGCCATTGCCGTTTCCATGTCTATGCTAAGAATTATGATACCTTCTTTAAAATTATGGCATTTCCTATTGCCGGGATTTGCTCTAGGTGTTTTATTGGCCTACAAGGTTCCACCCATTTTTGTGGGTATAGCTTTCGATTCCGGAGGAGTTGCTTCCGGTCCAATGACGGCCACCTTTGTATTAGCATTTGCTCAAGGGGCTGCAAATGCAATCCCGACAGCCAATGTTTTAATAGATGGATTTGGTGTTATTGCTATGGTAGCTATGACGCCATTAGTAGCCATTCAAGTACTTGGCTTGTTATTTAAAATAAAATCTAAAAAGGAGAGCAATTAGATATGATCTCGCTGAACAAAAGCCTTATCCTATTTTGGTGCATACTAGACTATGGAAAAGGGAGTAAGCTATTTAAGCTATATAAGGAATCAGGAGGAGTAGGAGGTACCATATTACTGGGCAGAGGCACAGTAAGAAACGAGCTGCTAAAAATGTTGGGTATCTTAGATGTAAGGAAAGAAGTCTTCATGACTATCATAGATGAAGAGAAGGAAGACGAGTTTTATCAAAAGGTAACCAAGAGATTCGCTTTAGATAAGCCTCATCATGGTATAGCTTTTTCTATGCCAGTTAAATATTGCTCAAAAGTCGAAGGTTCAAAAAAAATATCCAGTCCTGAGAGGAAAGGTGTGAATGATTTGGGTTATGAAGCTATCTTTGTTGTTGTAAACAAGGGTTCCTTGGATGAAGTATTAGAAGCAGCAGAATCAGCAGGTTCAACCGGTGGAACGGTATTACATGGTAGGGGTTCTGGCAGCAAAGGAAAGGAAACACTGTTTAACATTGAGATTGAGCCGGAAAAGGAAATAGTTCTTATTCTCTCTAAGGAAGATAAAACCGAAGCTATTGTAAATGCTATCAGGGAAAGATTAGACATTGATAAACCCGGTACAGGGATTATCTTTGTTATGGACGTAAGCAGAACTGTAGGATTGTATCAGGAGTAAACAAAATAGCAAAGAGTATATAGGCAAAATCTTTGAGACATGGGGTAAATATATTATCAATAAGAGGATGATGTATCATGAACGAAGCTTTAAGAGTACTCAAAGAGAGAAGAAGTATCCGCCAATACAAGAAGGAACAGATCACCGATGAGCAGTTAAATAGCATACTGGAAGCTGGAATGTACGCCCCAAGCGGTATGGGACGTCAGTCTGCCATAATGGTAGTTGTTCAGGACGAGGAGCTAATTAAAAAGCTGTCCGGGCTTAACGCACAAGTAGTGGGAGATGAGGATCACGACCCCTTCTATGGAGCGCCTACTGTAGTCATCGTTTTAGCAGATGCGGATATTCCTACATATCTTTACGATGGTAGTCTTGTTGCGGGCAACATATTGAATGCTGCCTATTCCGTAGGAGTTGATTCCTGCTGGATACATAGGGCAAAGGAAGTGTTTGAGACTCAAGAAGGGCAAGAATTGCTCAAGGAGTGGGGAATTCAAGGAAACTATGTAGGCATAGCAAACTGTATTTTAGGATATAGGGATTGTGAGTATCCAGATCCAAAACCCAGAAAAGAAGGGTATATAATAAGGGCATAGCAGTATTGATCTTAACCCAAAGCCTGTAATAACCTTAAATTTTAGGTTTATTACAGGCTTTTTTGGGCTAAGTATCATAATTCATTGACTATGCAGTTAAGACTTCATGGGCTTCCTTTAATTTTTCAATGATGGAGATATGTTGAGGACATTCGGATTCGCATTGTCCACATTCAACGCAGTTGGATGCATCCTTATTCTCTTTGATAAATTCCTTATATCTATTCTTGGACTCTTCAAGACCACCATAGATGGAATAATCATTGTAGAGGCTGAATATACCGGGGATATTTACACCTGAAGGACAGGGCATACAATAGTTGCAGCTGGTGCATCCTACTTTTATCTTACTGTCATAGAGATCTTTAACCTTGCGTACCAGCTCTAGTTCTTTCTCATCCATGGAATTGGGAGCTGCCTTGCTAAATATCTCTATATTATCCTTTAGTTGCTCCATGGTGCTTACGCCACTTAAAATGACTGTTATTTCTGGGAAATTATAAAGCCATCTAAATGCCCATTCAACAGGGGAACGCTTTGTGTCGGCTTGGTCCCAAAGCTTTTTAACATCATCAGGCACGTTATGGGCTAGTCTACCGCCCTTTAGGGGTTCCATAATTACTACCGGAATACCCTTGGAAGCGGCATATTGCATTCCCTCAACACCAGCTTGGTAGTTCTGATCCAGAATATTCAGCTGGATCTGGCACATCTTCCAGTCGTAGGAGTCGATGATATCCTTAAAAACTGGCAGCTCATCATGGAATGAAAAACCAGGATATTTGATTTTACCTGATTCTACAGCTTTATCCAAGAAATCCAGCACACCCAATTTCTTGATTTCTTCCCATCTGTCTTTGCTCAAGGCATGCAGCAGGTAGAAATCGATACAATCCACTTCCAGTTTGCCCAGCTGTTCATCCAACAGCTTTTCAAAATCATCATAGGTTTTTGCCAGCCAAACTGGTAGCTTGGTAGCAATCTTAACCTTATCTCTGTATCCATCCTTCAGTGCTTTGGCCACCAACAGCTCACTGTTACCACCATGATAGGGATAAGCAGTATCCAAATAGTTAACTCCATTATCAATAGCATAACGGATCATCTTTATAGCTTCTTGCTCATCTATCTTAGTGTAATCCTTAGTTCCGTCGGGTTGAGCCTCCAGTGGAAGACGCATACAGCCCATCCCAAATGTAGATACTTCAAATCCAAGGTTTCCAAACTTACGATATTCCATGAAATACCTCCCTGTTCATATACTATGTAGCTTCCGTAATTCCTAATTTTCCTAATTGCACCGTGGAAGCCTTCCAATGTCCATTATACCAGAAAAAAACAGTGAAAAAAAGGTATATACATTTATTAAAAGATATATACAATGTGTTATAATAAATACAACAAAAGACTAAAGAGTAGGAGGAGTCTATGAGAAAAGTATTAGTAACCATGCCGCTAACAGGACCAGGAATGGATGTCCTTAAAAGCTCCTTTCAGGTAACTCACCCAACAGAGGGAAAATACACGAGGCAACAGCTTTTATCTATGATACCAGAGTTTGAGGGAATACTGGCAGCAGGCCATGGAATGGATGCAGAAATAATAAGAGCTGCCAAAAACCTTAAAATCATCAGCGTTTACGGTGCAGGCTATGATAGCGTTGACGTTGATGAGGCTAGTAGGAACAATATTTTGGTTGCCAATGCACCTGAATCCGTAACGGAATCCACCGCAGAACTTGCCTTTGGGCTTATGATCAGCCTTATGAGAAACATAGCCATGAGGGATAGATGGCTGAGACAAAACCCTGGAAGTAGCTGGGGTATGATGATGAATGAAGGTGAAAGTCTATTTGGGAAAAATCTGGGGATAATAGGCCTGGGTCGGATCGGAAAAGCCCTAGCTCGGAGGGCACAGGCCTTTGGTATGAAGGTTTTCTATTATAATAGAACCCAATTTGACAAGGATGTGGAAGATAAGCTAGGAGTTAGATATCTTTCCTTGGATGATCTACTAAGGACAGCAGATGTAGTATCTCTAAATACCCCCTTAACACCACAAACCCGGCATCTCATAGGTGAAAGGGAACTAGGCCTAATGAAAACCTCGGCATACTTAATCAATACAGCTAGAGGAGAAGTAGTGGATGAACAGGCACTCATTAAGCACTTACAGCAAGGTAAACTGGCAGGTGCTGGGCTGGACGTGTTTGAAAAAGAGCCCCACATACCCGAAGCACTGTTGAAACTTGACAACGTGGTATTGACTCCCCATATAGGTACAGCTGTCCATGATGTAAGGGTACAGATGACCATCGAAGCTTGCCAAAATATTATAGACTTTTTCAATGGTAAGATGCCTGCTTCAACAATCAATCCTCATGTATTCAAAGAGTAATATTCTTAATGATATAATAATGTCCTAGTAAAGATTAGCTTTATTTTTATAGAAAAAACAGAGGGAGAATAGTGAAAACTATTCTCCCTCTATCTTAATGCTACTATCAGTAGGCAATCTAAATAATGAATAGATTTTTAGATGGAAACTTGGGATCAGCCGTGACATTTACTCCCAGTTTACGCAGAGCATTTTCATTGGTAGGGGATTGAATATGGGAAAAATGCACCTCACAACCCTCTAAGTTTTTGAGGCAAGTTAAAGCCAATTGGGCCGTTGGATTGGTAGTAGCGCTTATTCCTAGAGCAATAAGGGTTTCCTCCAGATTTAGGCATACTATCTTTTCGCCCAAGATATTGCCCTTTAATTGTTGGATGGATTCAATTACGTTAGGGGATAGGAGGTGAATATTGTCTGGGATGCCCGCTACAGTCTTTATAGCATTGAGTATTAGACTGGAAGCTGCGTCCATTAAGCAGGAATTTTTCCCTGTAACAATAGTTCCATCATGCAGCTCAATTGCTGCAGCACATAGGTCCTCATATGTATCTTCCAATACTTTGGTCCTACGTTCTTCCACTACTTTTCTGGCTGGCAACACCACACGTCGATCCTCAGGGCTGAGGTTAAGATTTTTCATAAGCAGTTCAGCACGAGTTAGGGTTTCCTGATCCGTAGAGCCCTTGGCGAATTCTACATTGTACCAAAAATATCGCCTTATGATTTCTTGCTTGGCTGCTTCCTGTACAACTTCATCATTTACTATTCCAAACTTTGCCTTATTAACTCCCATATCTGTAGGAGATTGATATACTGATGCATCTAATGTTATCTTGTCTAAAATACGCTTAATCACAGGAAATATCTCCACATCTCTATTGTAGTTTATAGCAGTTTCACCATATGCATCTAGGTGGAAGGGATCAATCATATTGAAATCCCTAATATCAGCTGTAGCTGCTTCATATGCAATATTTACCGGGTGTTTGAGAGGCAAATTCCAAATAGGAAAGGTTTCAAATTTGGCATACCCGGATTTTAAGCCTTTCTTATAATCATGGTATAATTGAGACAGGCAAGTAGCCAGCTTTCCGCTAGCAGGCCCAGGTGCTGTAACTATAACCAGCTTATTATTGGTTTCTACATATGAGTTTGCTCCATAGCCATCATCGCTTACAATGGTATCTATATCAGCGGGATATCCTTTGGTAAAACCATGGGTGTAGGTCTTGATTCCTCTCCGCTCCAATCTGTTTCTAAAGATAACAGCAGATGGCTGATTGTCAAAAAGGGTTATTACCACCCCAGCGACGTCCAGACCCCACTCTCGAAAGTCGTCAATGAGCTTTAAGACGTCCATATCATAGGTAATGCCAAAATCAGCTCTAACCTTTTTTCGCTCTATATCACCAGCACCTACGCATAGAATGATGTCAGCTTTATCCTTAAGCTTGCGAAGAAGCTTTATCTTTATATTGGGATCAAAACCAGGCAGCACTCTGGAAGCATGATAATCGTAAAAGAGTTTACCTCCAAACTCCAGATATAGCTTGTCTGGGAACAGATCAAGCCTATCCAAAATAGCGGCAGCCTGTTGCTCTAAATATTTCTCGTTGTCAAATCCATACTCGATCATAATGAAGTGTCCCCCTAGTTACTGTTTCTTTACTTAAACCATACCGTACTATAATATAAAATATTGTCCACATATTCAATATAATAATTTATTTTACAAGATCATTCCACAAAACTATAAAAGTATTATTATATGAGGGCAATAAAAACATGCAAAACTATTGCATTTGAATATTATTTTTGGTACCATACTAATTATATGGACTGTCAATAAATAATGCAAACATAATTTATTGGCTATCCAAAGAGCAATATCCTATAAATAAATTAGAGAGGAGAAGAGAAGAGTTTAGAGCTAGGGGCTAGAGTTATAGGATATAGCCCTTGAGAAGAGATTAGAAGAGGAGAGTGTAGTTATGAAAAATTTAAAGGATTTTGTTTTGGCTGGATTGTTACTTGCCATAGGTTTGGTGCTTCATGCTGTAGTACCGCCCATAGGCACAGCGGTAAAACCGGATTTTTTGCTGGCTATGCTGTTTGTATGCTTGTTGATGTTCGACGATCTGACCTTAGGATTCGTTACAGGAGTAGCAGCTGGTATCTTGGCAGGCATGACTACAGGAGTAGCTGGGGGATTCATTCCCAATCTTGTGGATAAGGTGGCTACCACCGCCGTGTTTTTGTTCCTCATTCGTGTAGCAAAACCCTATATTAACCAATATATCATGTCCATTGCTACACCGATTCTAGGAACCCTATTTAGCGGCACAACATTCTTATTGGTAGCAATCGCTATGAAGGTATTGCCAAGCTCAGTATTTGGCCCGGCCTTTGTAACAGCCGTGTTACCTGCTGTCATTGGAAATACCATCATCGTTTCGGTGCTGTTTAGCGCATTAAAACAAACTGGAAGGTTTATTTTAAACAGAAAGGCCAAAGCCTGATAAGAAGATTTTATTCATGGAATATGATAATAGGCCTGTGGAGAGGGTTAAGCCGTTTTCACGGGCTTATTTTTTTGATTTACAGCTTTGTGACAATGGATTCAACTTTACTGCTGATTTGGACAAAATAACTATGCAATGATCTTTCACTTGGTTATATATCTTTTACTAGGTTATATTATGAAAGGAATGATATAGTGGAAAGAGAAACTTTTGATGTAATGATTGAAATACCAAAGGGTAGCAGGAATAAATATGAGTTCGACCCCAAAAAAAGGGTAATACGCTTTGATCGCATGCTCTTTTCTCCGGTTCACTATCCGGCTGATTACGGCTACATACCTGAGACCCTGGCTTTAGATGGGGATCCTTTGGATGCCTTGGTGTTGGTCTGGGAGTCTACCTTTCCAGGCTGCCTGATCGAGACTTATCCCATTGGCCTGTTTATGATGCGGGATGAGAAGGGGGAAGATGAGAAGATTCTCTGCGTGCCTAAAAACGATCCCCTGTGGAATCATATAGAGAGCCTAGAGGATGTTCCGCCCCACTTATTAAAGGAAATCGAACATTTTTTCGCTATTTACAAGGACTTAGAGCATAAGGAAGTGACCATAGAGGGCTGGAGGGACAAGGATGCTGCGCTCCAATTGATTCACAGCACTCAGAAGAGGTATAGAGAGAGTCTCAAAGATAAGAAATGATAATTAAAAGCCGCTTCCACTGGCAGTAACCGGCTAGGAAGCGGCTAGTTTTTTACAAAGAAGCAGATCTGTTAGCCGATTGCCTGGGACAAAGATCTCCGTCATTAAACCAGTGGCAGCGGGGCTTACATTCAAGACAGCTTATGGCTTCCAGCTTTTTCATAGCCTTATTTGCCCAAGCGGAGTCCACCAAGTGTCCTCGTCCTATAGCTACAAAATCCGCTAACCTATTTTCAATGATTAAAGCAGCTTGATCCAGAGTGCGGATGCCATTTACCACAATAACGGGAATGCTTACGCTCTTCTTTATTTCGGTGCCGCAATAGACAATCCAATTGAAAGGGAAGCCGTTGGGCATTTCAGGAATGGGAATGCTAGGATCAGCGATACCCGACGAGACGTGGAGAAGGTCCACACCTGCTTCTTCCAGCAATTTGGCCACCTTCTTGCCTTCCTTTAATGTTGGCTCATTTCCTCCCATTCGATATCCAATAATAAAGTTGTGATGGCCTAGCTCTTTTCTTATTTCTGCTATTATGTCAAGGGACAGCTTCATACGCTTATTTAGATCCCCTCCATATTCATCGGTGCGCTGGTTTGTAATTGGGGACACGAATTGGTTAAGGAGATAGCCATGGGCACCATGAAGCTCTATACCGTCAAAGCCAGCCTCTTTAGCCCGAAGAGCTGCCTTTACAAAATCCTCTTTAATGGATTGGATCTCATCTCTGGTCAGTTGTCTGGAAAGCCTATCCTGGCTCTCAGATGGTGCTACAGCAACCTCGGCTACTGACGGTGGAGTTTTGAGACCAGCATGATGGATCTGGAGCATGATCACTGCGCCGTTTTCATGACAGGCATCAACGATCTTTCTTAGGCCTGGTATGTGGTCATCGGACCATATCCCCAGCTGGTCATCGGATAGCCTGCCATCTGGCCGTATGCAGGTGGCTTCCACTATTATCAGCCCGGTTCCACCTTCAGCCCTGGCTCTGTAGTGTTCTATATGCTTGTCCGTCACAAAACCGTCTTTGCTTGCTTTTCCAAAGCAAACCATAGGGGGCATTACTGCTCTGTTGCGGATATTCTTCCCTTTTATTGTGATGGGCAAAAATAAACGATTTTTCAAAATAAAACGCCTCCATATACAAAATGTGTCATCTATAAATAATGTCACTGCAAAAGTGCACTTAACAGCAGACTTATTTTAGTTAAATACATTTTATAATGGATGGCGGGAGATATCAATACAAAATTCTTATATAAAATCTAGCGGAATAGGTTGTCCCATGTATTTATCATCCATTGCCTCAATATATTTCGCAAATTGGATGGGAAAGTATTTTCCTTTATACTGGATGCAGTGTAAACATCCTTTGATATTTTGATCTGGTCGCCCAAGACAATATCTAGGCTGCCCACTCTGGTTCCAGCCATAATGGGGGCTTTTAATGTCTCAGGATGTCTAATGGATATGCTTAAATTCTCCATATCCCCTTCTGCTAATGGCAGATATATATCATCCTCCACAACTAGTTCAACTTCTTTTTCAAAGCCGTTCTTTACTGGTATTTCTCCTACTACTTCCCCTTTTTCAAACAATTTCTTCATCTCATAATTGACAAAGCCATAATTCAAAATAGCTGTGCTGTCATCGAACCATGGCTGGCAATTTAACACCACCGCTACCAGTTGCATATCATTGCGCAGGGCTGCTGAAGCCAAGCACCTACCCGATGCTCTAGTGTAGCCGGTCTTGATTCCGTTGGCACCTTCATAGTTCCAGAGAAGAGCATTTTTATTCATCAGCACCCTGTCCCAAGGCTGGCCTTCCCAAGGGATCTTATGATATTTAGTGGATACTATTTCCCTAAAGGTGGTGTTTTTCATAGCATAGGCTGAAATTAGAGCTAGATCATAGGCGGTAGTATAGTGCTGCTCATGGTGAAGTCCGTGAGGATTCATAAAGTTGGTATTCATAGCTCCAATTTCACGAGCCTTTCTGTTCATCATCTCTGCAAATTCGTCTACCGAATCAGCCAAATGCTCGGCTATTGCCGTTGCAGCATCGTTACCCGATCGCAGCATAAGGCCATAGAGCAGCTGCTCCATGGTCAGCTGTTCGCCTGCAGCTAAATATAGAGAAGATCCCTCTATCCCCGAAGCACTGGGAGAGACGGTGACTACATCCGAAAGATGGGAGTTTTCCAGAGCTAATATAGCCGTCATTATCTTTGTAGTACTGGCCATGGGCATCTTTTTGTGGGGATTTTTCTCGTACAACACCCTGCCCGTTTCTACCTCCATGAGAACTGCAGCAGCAGCGGAGTTTTCAGGGGGATCAGCTGCTAGGGCCAAGGCAGGGGTAAATAGTGTAAGCATAAATAATATGGTAAAGGCTAAAACAACTTTCTTCATAAAGTTTTCTCCTTTGATATATAGAATAAAGTCATTATAGCTATTATGTGTCTATGAGAAAAAAACATTCAAAAAATAAAATACCGACCCTTTATATCATAGGGTCGGTTAGTAGCTAAGTAGAGCTATCTTTCCCTTAGGGGTACATACTCTTGTTCTGATGATACGTTTCTATAAGCTGGTCTGATAATTCGACCACCGCTAATAAGCTCTTCGATTCTATGGGCAGCCCATCCTGGCATTCTGGCCATAGCGAATATGGGGGTATACAGATCCTCTGGGATGTTTAGCATCTTATATACAATCCCTGAGTAGAAGTCAACATTGGCCGATATGGTTTTGGAACCCTTCTTCTCTTCATAGAATATTTCGGGGGTCAGCCTTTCAATAGTCGTATATAGCTGGAATTCCTTTTCCATACCTGTAACCTCTGCCAATTCAGTGGCTTTTTCCTTTAAAAGGACAGCTCTAGGATCTGAAAGGGTGTATACGGCGTGTCCCATACCATATACCAATCCGGAACCATCGAAGGCTTGCCTGCGCAATATCTTGCGTAGGTAGTCGGCGATTTCCTTTTCATCGCACCAATTCTGGACATTGGCTTTAATATCCTCAATCATGGCCATAACCTTTGCATTGGCACCGCCATGCTTAGGCCCTTTGAGTGAACCTATTGCAGCGGCAATAGCAGAGTAGGTATCGGTACCTGAAGAAGTAACTACATGAGTGGTGAAGCTGGAGTTGTTGCCTCCGCCGTGTTCTGCATGTAGCACCAGGGATAGATCCAAAATCTCCGCTTCTAGCTTGGTGAACTTTTTGTCTGGCCTGATCAGGTAGAGGATATTTTCAGCTGTGCTCAGATCCTTTTGAGGGTAGTGAATGTGCAGGCTCTCCCCATTGTGGTAGTGGCATTTAGCCTGATAGGCACAGGCTACGAAGGAGGGAAACCTGGCTATGAGCTCCAAGCACTGCCTAAGAACGTTGTCGATGCTTATATTGTCCGGATCTTCATCATAGGAGTAGGAAGCGAGGACACTTCGGGCAAGTTTATTCATAATATCGATGCTGGGTGCTTTGAAAATCATATCTTCAGCAAAGCCATCGGGTAAGGGCCTATAGCTTCCCAACAGTTCTTCAAATTTCTTTAGCTGATTGGCATCGGGCAGTTCTCCAAAGAGAAGTAGATAGGATGTCTCTTCAAAGCCGAATCTTTTGTCGGCTTGGAAACCGGCTACTATATCGTGGATGTCGATGCCCCTATAGAGAAGGCGGCCTTCCGCAGGCACTTTTTTCCCGTCCTCAAAATAATAACCTATAACATCTCCTATGCGGGTCAATCCTACAAGAACGCCGGTGCCATTGCTATTTCTCAGTCCTCTTTTGGTGTTGTATTTTTCGTGTAATTCTATAGGTATAAAGTTATTGGTTTCAGATAATTTTCGCAACTTGCTGATAAAATCTTTCATTATTTCATCTTTACCATTAAATGACATTGCTATAAAACACCCCTTATATGTTATACATACTCAACACTATATAGATATATGTTCTATAATATACCACAAAAGGATGGTTAATACAATAACATTTTATGAAATTTAAATTGCAAATATAATAAAAGTTTGTTATTCTTTAAGTAAGAGGTGATGGTTTAAATTATGAAGGGAGCTGGTGCTGCCGTTTTGGTCATCTATTAAAGCGTATATAATTTCCTATGTTTTATAAAAAATAATAATTAGGATGATGAGATTAATGATGATAGAAGAAAAAAAAGACAATCAAAGAGGGGCAACTATTATAGTGGTCTCCTTGATGCTTGTTGTCTTTTTGGGTTTTGCAGCTCTAGCCATAGACGTTGGATTTCTTATGGCCTCCAAAAATGAGGCTCAAAATGTTGCTGATGCAGCCGCCCTTTCAGGAGCAGGTATGTTAGGGGAGCAATACCTCAATGATGGATTGGATTGCAGTTCCATAGATGAAAC
>JAWLDD010000023.1:0-15121 GCA_041686815.1 Candidatus Atribacteria bacterium
ATGGAACAAATAATGCTATTATCAGTTTTAAAGATACAGGTATAGGTATTCCTCCAGATGAAATAGATCGAATATTTAGGATTTTCTATACAACTAAGAAAGACGGCAGTGGCTTGGGTCTACATATATGTAAAACCATAGTAGGATTTCATGGAGGCGATATAACGGTTGAAAGCGTTCAAGGAGAGGGAACTACTTTCTTTGTAAAACTGCCCATAATTAATGCCTAAAGAGCCAGTTATATTTATTGGCTTTACAGAATACACATATTAGTATTTAATGTGTATTCTAGGCATTTGAAAGGGGCGGTAGTATGAATAATATATTTGGCAGGAAAAGGCTCCTTACAAGTATAGCTATTACAATAGCTGTATTAGCTTTAGTCTTTGGTCTATACAACCTTTTTTGGAGTAATAGAGATCCTTTGGAAGGTAGTGGCAAAGATTTAACTTGGTATGGTATAGAAGTGTGTTTTAATCCCCAGCATCAAAGGATAGATTGCGTACAGAGGGTTAAATATACTAATGCAGAAGATACGGACCTAACGGATATTTACTTTCATATTTATCCCAACTCTTTTAGATATCAAGAAAAGCCGGTTTTCCCACCTGAAGAGATGGATAGGGCTTACCCCAACGGATTTTCTCCTGGGTATATAGAGTTTACAGACATATCCCTAAACGAGAAGCCTGCACCCTATACCATTGAAGGATATAGTGACGATATTTTGATGATTTCACTCAATGAGGCTATAAAGCCTGGGCAAAGTTTGGATATTTGGCTTAGTTATTCCATAAAGATTCCCAATTCCCCTGGCAGGTTTGGATATTGGGATAACACATATAATCTAGGCAATTGGTATCCCATATTGTGCGTATATGATGAAAGAGGTTGGAATCTTGAACCTTATCATCCTTTAGGAGATCCCTTTTATAGCGATACATCCAATTATAGAATCAGCATCAGGGCACCACAAAACTACACAATAGCATCTACAGGGGATCTGGTCAATTTAAGAGAAGAGGATAATCAGAATATTTGGGAGTTTGAAGCGCTGTCAGTCAGGGACTTTGCTTGGGTGGCAAGCGACAAGTTTCAAATGTCTTCGGTAGAGATAGACGATACTACTATTTATTCCTACTACTATACCAAGGATAGAGGGGAAATGGCGCTGGAATATGGAGCTTCTGCCCTTAGGATATTTAATGAGCTTTTTGGTACATATCCTTATAAAACTCTTTCTATAGTCCAAACTGATTTCTTTATTGGTGGAATGGAGTATCCAAAACTGGTAATGGTGGATGGCAGCCTCTATAATGGATATCAGGATGATTGGCTGGAGTTGGTTATCGTCCATGAAGTAGCCCATCAATGGTGGTATGGATTGGTAGGGAATGACCAAATACATGATTCATGGCTGGATGAAGGACTAACTGAGTATTCAACCATACTATATTACGGACAGCTCTATGGGCCAGAGGTGGAGAAGGATAAATTTAAGGATTTGATAGATGTAGGTAAATACCAGCTTTTCAAGATCTATAGATCGGACAATATTGATGAGACTATCCACAGACCGCTGTATATGTTTGAAGATTGGATTGAATACGATTCATTGGTTTACGGCAAAGGAGCCATATTGTTTCATGAGTTAAGACAGGAGATGGGAGATGAAGTATTCTTCAAGGTATTAAAAAGATATTTTGAGGAAAACAAGTTTCAAAATGCAAGTCCAAAGGATTTATATAAGGCATGTAAAGATATCACAGGACAATCCTGGGAAAACTTTTTTGAGCAATGGCTATACGATAAATGAATAAAAAAATATTAGCATAAGCAGGAATATTTTAACGTATGTCGAATAGACTAGTTATAGAAATTAATACTTTCGTAAAATTTATGTAACACTTTTATGACTTTTATGGTATAATAAAAACAAATACTTGACATTGCCAAACAAATGACGGCGGAAAGGAATATCCAGCTATGATACATGATATGCAACTAAAGATATTGGACAAGATACCTAAATGGCTAAAGAGCAAGAAAGTTATCATTGTTTTGCTGTGCGCCATTTTTTTTACCAGTGCCGGAGTATTTTCAATGACGGTATGGGCTACAGATAACGAGACTGGCTTAAAGGACAATATGTCAAAGGCTTATTTCGTTCATTATGATGGCCACAATATTGGTGCAGTCAAAGAAAAAGCTGAGATAGAATCCGTACTTACGGATATTCAAAACCAATTTAAAGCCAAATATCAAATGGAAGTTAAGTTGATACATGATATCGATTATGAGGAGATTTATATAGAAGACCGTTTCTTAAGCGATATTCACGACTTAAAGAAAATTGTTCAGACCAATACTGAGGTCAAGGTAAAGGCAGCGGTAATCCAAGTGAATGGTCAAGATCTGGCTATCTTAAAGGATATGGAAACAGCTCAATCCATACTGGATTCTCTGCAACAACCCTTTAAGGATAAAGCTGAGGAATCTGGTGTTGAACTAGAAGAGATTAGGTTTGAAGAAGATGTGAAAATAAAAGATGAGTACGTAGAATATGAGAACCTGGAAGATCCAGATGTGGTGCAAAAAAGGTTTACCGAAGGAGATGTTGAAAAACAAATCTACGTTGTTCAAAAAGGGGACAATATTTGGACAATTGCCATGAATCATGATATGACTGTACGGGAAATCCTAGAGGCAAATGCACCCATGGAAGAGTCGGATATTCTGCAGATCGGACAGGAATTAAATCTGAATGTACCAGAGCTACCTATAAATATATTGACTGTGGAGGAGATAGAGTATACCAAGTCCATACCCTTTGAGACTGAGACCAAAAAGACCGACACTCTATATACAAATCAGACGAAGGTATCTCAAGAGGGACAAAAAGGCGAGATGCTGATAGTAGCCAAGGTATATAAACGTAACGGTGTTGAAAATAACAGGGAAACGATATCTGAGACCATTACAAAACAACCGGTGAAAAAGATTGTGCTGCAGGGAACTAAAAAGCCTGTAAAGAACAGTACATCCTCCAGAAGCGGAAGTAGCAGTACTTCCAGCAGTGGAACTTTGTCATGGCCTGTTAGCGGAAGGATATCCTCCAGATTTGGTTCTCGTTGGGGCAGACAACATAACGGCTTGGATATTGCCACCAAAAAGGGGACACCGGTTTACGCTGCAGCAAGCGGTACTGTAAGCTTTTCGGGATATCAAGGAAGCTTTGGAAATCTGGTTAAAATTAAACATGGAGGAGGTCTTGAGACCTATTATGCCCATTTAAATTCACGTGCCGTGAGCTCAGGGCAAAGCGTCAAGAGAGGACAACTCATTGGTTATGTAGGCAGTACTGGTAGAAGTACAGGACCTCATCTGCACTTTGAAGTGCGTGTCAACGGTACGCCCAAAAACCCTTTAAATTATCTTAAATAAGCAATACTATGCCTCGGCCTTTTCGGCCGGGCATATTTTCAATTGTCTATATAGGAGGATTGATTGAAATATGCCTTTATTGGAATTTAAATGCCTGGAATGTGAAGAGATATTTGATAAATTGATTTTTGGAGATGACCGAAGTAACATCAGTTGTCCACACTGCAACAGCAAAGATTTAAAGCAGGTCTATCAGGGAAAGAGTCTTTTCAGACAAATCAACAGTGAACCCAGTTCTTCCAGCTGTCCTATACAAAGATCCGGAGGATGCCCCGGATGCCATTAAATTCTTGATGAAGTTCACATAATATAATGTTATAATATAATTGTTCAAATATTGTCTTAAATTCATTAATTTTTAAAACTTTGTTGATGAAATAATACATTATTAGTGTTATAATTGAAACGTTGCTGTGTGTAGATATGACAGAATAGCATTGGAGGTGAAGGTCCCTCGGATGATAAGGGATAGGGGGGACAGAGAGTGGAGAAACTGCGAGTATACGGCGGAAAGAAACTAAAAGGAAAAGTTAAGATAAGTGGTGCAAAAAATGCAGCTGTAGCTATTTTGCCTGCAGCATTATTGGCAGATGATACCTGTGTTATCAACAACCTGCCATTTATAGATGATGTTACAGTTTTGGCTGATATTCTGGAAGAGATGGGAGCTTATGTCAAGCTGGAACCAGAAGGCAGAATAAAGATCAATGCCGAAAATATGAAAGAATATAGAGCTCATTATGATATGGTAAGACGAATGAGAGCTTCGTACTATTTATTGGGTGTGTTACTGAGCAAGTTCGGCAAAGCTGAGGTGTCCTTTCCCGGAGGATGCGCTATAGGAACAAGGCCAATTGATCAGCATATCAAAGGATTTGAAGCCCTTGGCGCTAAAGTTGTGTTAGAGCACGGGGTTATAAAGGTATCTGCGGATAAGTTGGTGGGCAACGAGATATACCTAGACGTTGTCAGCGTTGGTGCTACCATAAACATAATGTTAGCCGCTGTGAAAGCAGAAGGAACCACTACCATAGTCAATGCTGCTAAAGAACCCCACGTTGTGGATGTTGCCAATTTCTTAAATACCATGGGGGCAAACATAAAGGGTGCTGGTACCGATACCATTAGGATTAAGGGTGTAGAAGAGCTTAGGGGTTGTGAATACACCATTATACCTGATCAGATAGAGGCAGGGACTTACATGATTGCAGCAGCAGCAACGGGCGGGGATGTGACTGTAGTGGATGTCATTCCCAAGCATATGGAAGCCTTAACTGCAAAGCTATTGGAGATGGGCATGGAAGTTATTGAAGGCGACGATGAGATTCGGGTTATAGGAAGACAAAGACCGCGTAAGGTCAATATAAAAACACAGCCATATCCGGGCTTTCCCACAGATTTACAGCAACCTATTTCAGCCTTGCTCAGCGTTGCAGATGGTGTCAGCATTATAACTGAGAATGTTTGGGAAGCTAGGTTTAAGCATATGGATGAGATTATCCGTATGGGTGGAAAAGCCAAGATCGAGGATAGAGTAGCAATCATTGAAGGTGTGGAATGTCTATCTGGAGCACCAGTAACAGCTACCGATCTTCGCGCAGGAGCAGCCTTGATAATAGCTGGTTTAATTGCTGAAGGTGTTACCGAGATCAGCAATGTGGAGTTTATTGATCGAGGCTATGAAGACATCGAACACAAGCTGGTAGGGCTTGGTGCGGATATCGAACGAGTAGATGAAAATGGAAAGACTCGTCGACTAAAGCTAGTATCTTCAGATTATTAAACCTGATTTAAGAACTTACACTATGGAATAAAACTATATATTTTGATAAATAGGGACAATCCTTTGATTGTCTCTTTTTATTTTGTCATGCATCTTTCTTTATGGCATTTGCTAAAAGGTGGATACTTATGATATAATAGTAAAAAATTCTCTTTATAATAGTTCAAATGTGCCTGTTAAGCCTTTTTAAACATCATTTTTTGAAAACGTAGAGTGGTTTTATCTTACGCAATGACAAAGATAGGCATTTAGTTCGAAATGTATATGAGCACTATGTCTCAACTTCAATCAATTATGCGGATTTGAACGAAGCGGCGTTTGTGACCACCAGAGGTGGGTTTAGTTTAACTTGCTTTTGGGGGAGGTAAACTTTGTGTTGTTAAATTTAAGGTGAGGAAATTTTATGCCATCACCTTAGTTCAATATACAAAAAAATCATAGGAGGTAAATATATGAGTAGGAGTATATTAAGAAATCTATCATTATTGCTGGTAGTAGTTCTGCTGGTGCCACTAGCATTAGTAGGCTGCGGAGGTGAGAAATCATCCGAAAAGGTATTGACCATAGCCTATGATAAGGATGCAGATACTCTGGATCATTTTAAGACCGGGGTGTATTCTGATGCTCTCATTTATGTCTATGATAGGCTTGTAACACGGGACTATGACTATAACTATAAGCCAGGACTTGCAGAATCCTGGAAAGTTACCGATGATGGGCTGGTGTGGACATTCTATTTGAAAAAGGGCGTTAAATTCCATGATGGGACTCCACTAACAGCTGAGGATGTTAAATGGTGCATAGAGAAGATTATAGACCCAGAAACTGGATCGCCTGCACAAAGCGATTTCGCTGCTGTAAAAGGAGTAGAGGTTAAGGACGACCATACAGTTGATATCCATTTAAAACATCCATTTCCAAATCTATTATTTATTCTGTCCAATACAGTGTCGGGAATAGCCAGCAAAGATGCCTATGAAAAATATGGCGATGAATATGGAAATAAATATTTAGTGGGTTCAGGACCTTATATGTTTGAAGAATGGAAGAGAGGAGACAAGATCGTCTTGGTCAAAAACCCTGAATACGATTGGGGACCAGACTGGATGGAGAATGGGGGCACACCGATAATCGATAAGCTTGTCTTTAAGGTTATTCCAGAGGAGACAACAAGGCTGATGGAGCTAGAGGCAGGAAATGTCCATATACTTAGGGATATTACCGCCAATGTATTGTTGAAACTGGAGGAAAACCAAGACATTGACATATATTCAGCTGAATCGACCAGGTTGGGGTACCTGGCATACGCCTGTGACAAGGAACCCTTTACCGACAGAAGAGTAAGACAGGCGATCAACCATGCTATCAATAAAGAGGATATAGTCAAGTACGTCTTTAGGGAAACCGCCCAGCCTGCTTATGGGTATCTGCCACCAAAGCTTAAGGATGAGTACTATCCAAATAGCAAGGAAGAAGGTTATGAATACGATGTGGAGAAGGCCAAGGCATTGCTTGAAGAAGCAGGATACGGAGATGGGTTAAAGCTGACACTGGCTACAGAGAACTCCACTGAATACAGCAGATTGGCTGAGGTGCTTCAAGATCAGCTAAAGGATGTAGGGATTGAAGTGGATATTCAGCTATATGATAGTTCCAGCTATACAGCTATGCTTAAAGAGGGGAAACAGGAACTATTCTTGAGGCAATATAGTTGGCCCAATGCGGATATCTTGGATTGGTTCTTATTGTCCAGTCAAATGCCCTATCCCAACCATTCAAGGTGGCAAGATGAAAAGACTGATGAGTTGATAAACAGGGCAGCCACCATGCCTACCTGGGAAGAAAGGGCTCTGGCATATCACGATGTACAAAAGCATCTTATCCAGGAAGCTGTATGGGCACCCATATACATCCCAAATCACAGTATAGCTGTAAGAAAAGAAGTGAAGAATTTCAAGCATCATCCATGGATGATTCAATATAATGACGGAATAGATTTAGAATAGGAAATCCTTAGATAAGTAGGGGTGATAAGTTGATAAAGTATATTGCAAGGAAACTACTGCTTATGATTCCTTTGCTAATCGGTCTAACACTTATTGTCTTTATGATCATACACTTGGCACCGGGGGACCCAGTGGACCTAATGGTGGGTCCCAATGTCACCCCGGAGGTTCATGAAAATGTAAGGAAAAGTTTGGGTTTGGATAAGCCATTATATATACAGTATTTTACATTTCTTAAGAATATCCTGAAGGGGGACCTAGGAACCTCTATACTCAAAAGAGTACCGGTTAGCGAACTGATTGTCGAGTGCTTTCCGGTAACATTAAAGCTGGGGATAATGTCCCTTATATTATCCTTTGCTATAGCTATACCGATAGGCATTCAGGCAGCTATACACAGAAATACACCTGTAGATTACCTTTCTATGACCTTTGCCCTACTGGGGATATCCATACCCACCTTTGGTTTAGGATTGTTGCTTCTATATTTCTTTGCCTACAAGCTTGGGTGGTTCCCAGTTTCCGGTCATGAATCATTTAAGCATCTGATATTGCCAGTATTCACAGTGGGTTTAACCGATGCGGCAGTAACTGCCAGAATGGTTCGATCTAATATGCTTGAGGTAATGGGAGAGGATTATATCAGGACAGCCAGGGCTAAGGGATTAAATGAAAGAGTAGTAATTAACAAACATGCCCTTAAAAATGCTCTATTGTCCGTAATAACATTACTAGGCATGAGAATGGGATGGATATTCGGGGGGTCCGTTATCTTGGAGACGGTATTTAGTATTCCTGGATTAGGCAGGTTGATGATAGATGGCATCTTTGCCAGAGATTATCCTGTGGTACAGGGTTCAATGTTGATCCTTGGGGCTTCGGTACTAACTGGGAATCTAATAGCCGATATATTGTATGCAGTAGTAGATCCGCGAATTAAATACTAATCATGTAAGAACAACGGAGTTGTGCACAAATCAAAGTAAAGAGGGTGGTAATTTGAGAGAGGAATATGCTATAGATAAGTTTAAGACCAAAAGGATTCATGTTATGGACGGATATGCAGACAGACATGTGCTTGATAAACCATACAGAGATTCTGGGATTACGGGTGTATATGAAAGATCCGAAGTAGACCAGCTTCAGGATGATGTACAGCAAGGTTATGCCTATAGAAGATGGGGGGCCTTAAAACCCCTTTTATCTAATAGGGGAGCGGTGTTTGGCCTTATAGTTATTCTTATATTCGTCTTAATGGCAATCTTTGCTCCTTACATCGCTCCCCGTCCATATGATGAAATTGATTTACCCAACATGCTTCGAGCGCCAAGTCAGGAATATCCCTTTGGTACTGATGAACACGGTCGGGACATATTCAGCAGGATAATATATGGAGCCCGAATCTCATTAAAGGTCAGTATGCTGGCTGTGTGCTTCTCCATGATTATTGGCATTACTCTCGGAGCACTAGCTGGATACTTCGGGGGAGTAGTGGACTTTATCATTTCTGGGATTACGGATATAGTTTGGTCCTTTCCTGTCACCCTTCTGGCTATAGCTTTTGTAGCTGCTTTAGGCCCTAGCTTGAACAATCTGATTCTAGCCCTTGCATTAACTGGGTGGACAGGGTTTGCCAGACTGGTACGGGGGGAGTTTCTGTCTCTTAGGGAGAAAGAGTTTGTAAAAGCTGCAATAGCACAGGGTATTCCCAATGGGAAGATTCTATTTAGACATATGTTGCCCAATGCATTGGCTCCTATCATAGTTATGATGACTATGGAGCTTCCCAAAGCTATTATCGTTGAGTCCTCTCTTAGCTTTTTGGGATTGGGAGCTCAGCCGCCTATTCCCAGCTGGGGTTCAATCATGAGTGGAGGTAGATCCTATCTATTAGAAGCACCTTGGATATTCTTCTTTCCTGGATTCATTATGGCACTATTGGTGCTGGCAGTAAACCTCTTCGGAGACGCTTTAAGGGATGCTTTGGATCCAAAATTAAGGGATTAGAAAGGTAGTTAATTCAATGTCTGACCCTATAATAGGAGTTAGCTTGCTTTTCCAGAGGTAACCGTATTATAATGGCATAGAGGTTTTTAAACAATGTGAGACTCCGGGGAGGTTATTGCATGAGCTTTAGATTCTGCTCCCTTTTCAGCGGGAGCAGCGGGAATGCCAGCTATATAGGGACAGACAAAACCCATATTCTTATTGATGCTGGCCTTACAGGAAAGGCTATCGAAAAGGCCTTGAAGGAAGTGGATCTGGATGCTGGTCTATTGGACGGTATATTGATCACCCATGAACATGATGACCATATAAGAGGTGCAGGCATCCTATCCAGAAGGTACAACATCCCTATATACGCCAACCAAGAAACCTGGGCGGCTATGGAGGATAAGGTTGGAAAGATTAACAGTCATAATATAAGAATTTTTGATAATAATATGGACTTTTATATAAAGGATATCAATATTCAGCCCTTTGATATACCTCATGATGCTGTGTCACCAGTTGGATTCTGCTTTTTCAATAAGAGCAAAAAAATTAGTATAGCAACGGATTTAGGGCATACTAATTCCAGAATTATAAATACCGTCATGGATTCAGATTTGGTGGTACTGGAGGCAAATCACGATGTTGAAATGCTAAAGGGAGGTTCCTATCCCATGTATTTAAAAAAACGCATTATGGGCAAGAAGGGACACCTCTCCAATGAAGATGCAGGTCTGGCTTTGACTAAGATGATCAAAGGCAAGCTTACCTATGTATTGCTGGCCCATCTCAGCAGAGAGAACAACCTTCCAGAGCTGGCCTATCAAACCGTTACTGGGGTATTGGAGGCCAACGGGATTAGGAATGGAAAGGATATAGTGGTGGACATGACCTATAGGGATAAGGTTAGCAACTTCTATCATATAGGATAACCACCTGACAAATATAACCCTGGCCTGGACGCTACTGCCAAATGTCCATGACTTGAGGGAGTGTGTATGTCCAGCCATGTACAAGAGTTGCTATAATTTCTTTAGATTTATGCTGGTTTTAGCTGCTTTACTTAGCTTTATTGGATGTATCCAGGAAAGACCTTATAATGACCAAGGGAACAGAACTCAAGAGATAGAGCCTGAATCCAAACAAATAGAGCAGCTGAGTGATACCCAAGAGCGAGTGCTGACTAGCGGCACAGTGGTGGAAGTGGCTGATAGCGTTATTCCTTCGGTGGTAGGTATATCCACAACGGAGATAACCCGGGAATCCATTTGGAGTGAGCCTGTTGCTCTACAAGGCGTAGGATCTGGAGTGGTGGTGCATTCCGATGGTTATATTCTGACCAATGACCATGTTGCAGGAGGAAATCCCAGCAGCATCAGCGTCATATTTAGAAACGGTGATGAGTTGGAAGGTAAGACCTTATGGTCGGACCCCACTTTGGATCTTGCCATAGTCAAGGTCAATGCCGTCAATCTAAAGGCTGCTCCTTTGGGAAGCAGTGAAAGCTTGGCTGTGGGTGAGACAGCTATCGCTATAGGCACCCCTCTGGGGCTGCAATTTCAACACACCGTGACAGCGGGCATCATTAGCGCCCTCAACAGGACTGTCAGAGTTCCCACCAGCCGTGGTGAAAATTTTATGGAGGATCTAATTCAAACCGATGCTTCCATAAACCCGGGCAACAGCGGCGGTCCACTGCTAAACATTAGAGGCGAAGTTGTAGGTATTAATACCGTCAAAGTGACCAGTGCAGAAGGTATTGGCTTTGCCATACCAATCGATGTTGCCAAGCCGATAATAAGGCATTTTATCGAAGAAGGCAGCTTTGTTACTCCATATATAGGAATCGTAGGCTTTGATAGAGAGATGGCGTCCTATTACAACAGGAGCAATTACATTGACGAGGGTATCTATGTGGTAGATATTGACAGGACTGGTCCTGCCTACCGAGCAGGTATTAGGGTAGATGATATTATAACCATGGTGGGAGATCAAAAGGTGAGTAAGATGCTGGACCTAAGAAAGGCCATATATTCATATAGGGTAGGACAGAGTGTAGACATAAGTATTATAAGAAATGGTCGCCAAAGAACAGTCAGTATGACTTTAGTGGAAAAGCCGGTTTAGAAACCGGCTTTTAGTTTAACTAGGATTCTCCCTATATTTTTTCTCCTTTTCATAATATAATAGAGTAAATGGATGGAAAGCTAAGGAAAGGAGAAGCTTATGGAGGATTTATATAGGGGGAAGAGGCAACCCACTGTGTTTGGGGTCAATTTGGTATACTTGACAGTTCTGATGCTGATGCTGGTGGTTCAAGTTATATTGGTAAAATGGTTACCTGAGACTTCAGGAGGTTCTCATTATTATTTAAGGCTGTTTCTGTTGGAATTATTGCTGATTGGAGGACCCCCCCTTGCATATATGCTGATCTTGAGAATGGATGTGGGCAAGGTCATCCGCTACAATAAGATTAATCCTGTGGAGGTATTGTTGGTCTTGGGAATGGCCATCTTTGGTTATGGTGTAACGGTAATACTCAATCTTGTTTGGTATTGGATAGCCAGCCATTGGGGAACGCCTGTAGGTCAGCAACTGCCCGCCATAGAGAACGGAACCCAGCTACTAGCTGCTGTGCTGGCAATGGGATTGGTTCCTGCCGTAGTGGAGGAGATTTTATTCAGAGGCCTTATACTTAGGGGTTATGAAAAGTTTGGATCTAGGATATCCATAGTTATGACTGGCATATTATTCGGCATACTCCACCTACAGCTTATGACTATACCTTCCATTATTCTTTTGGGTATCATCATTAGCTATGTGGTATACCGAACCAACTCCATCTATGCAGGAATGATATACCATTTTGTCCACAATACTATCACCATATGTTTTTTGTTTGTTCAAAATGCCCTGCTAAAGACTCAGGATATGGTTGAGGGATTACCTCAGGACATAAGTCAACTACCGGATGAGGCTATGATGATGGCCTTTATGGTGTGGGGGATAATCGGATTCATCGCACTAATACTTTTTACAGTATGCATAATGGTTTTTCATAGGTATACAGCCAATAAAGGGCGTACTAGGACTTTATCGGATGTAGAGCTAAAGCGCTCGAACATATTGGAGATGTTACCGGCGTTCATAGCTATGGTCATAGTAGTAATAAACCTTATCTTTGAAGTGCTGTATATGACAGGAGTTCTTAGTATTTAGGAGGCAGTGTGAATATACGAGTTATAGCGGTAGGCAAGATCAAAGAAAGATACCTTCGCCAGGGTATTGAAATATATCTAAAGAGCTTAGGACGTTTTTGTGATGTTGAGATAATTGAGGTAGCCGATGAAAAGGCTCCTGAAAGCCTTTCATCTGCACAAGAGGCAATGGTTAAAAGCAAGGAAGGGCAGCGCATTAAAAGCGCTATCAGATCCGATTCCTATGTCATCGCTCTAGCCATAGAGGGGCAAGCCCTATCTTCCCAGGCCTTTGCCAAGAAACTTAGGGCTATTAAGGTTACTGGAAGGGAGAATATAGACTTTATAATAGGCGGGTCTTTGGGGCTGGATGATGAAATATTAAGAAAGGCAGATTATTTGCTGTCCTTCTCAAAGCTCACCTTTCCCCACCAGCTTATGCGGCTTATATTGTTGGAGCAGATTCATCGTGCAATGCAGATTCGATGTATAAATCAGTAACAAAGAGGAATTTATGACAATGAGGTTAAGGATAATAACTACAGAAAAAATTCAGAATAAATTTGCCAAAGAAGCTGTGGCCGAATACTCCAAGAGGCTGAATAAATACTGCAAAATAGAGCTGAAAACCACTAAAAGCGTTGATAAAGAGATAAGAGAGCGGGATTATGTAATCAAAATTGATAAAGAAGGGCAATCAATCTCGTCGGAGCAATTAGCGGGTAGGCTCTCCTTATTAGGGGTAAGCGGTACCAGTGATATAGTCGTAGTTCTTGATGACGGGTATGATACGGCGAAATCCGATTTTAATCTGAACATATCCATCATGGACATAAATAGTGACTTGATGCTTGTAATTCTGTATGAACAAATATACAGAGCCTTTCGCATTATCCATAATGAACCGTATCATAAGTGATGGTAAACGATTTTTGTTTTTTAAGAGCCACATCTATTTCATGTGGCTCAAAATACAGCTTGATTTTATCGATTTTTCTACTATCTGGTGTATCTCCTTTTGTTACAGTTATTTTTTCTATAATTGAAGCATAGAGCTTCTTTTTGTCTTGCACATCTGCCTTTTCAAAAATCTCTACAAAGTTTTTCAATATAAGTTCTATTACTTTTGGAGATACTTTTATCTGACTATTAGCATCTTCTATTTTTTCTTCAATATTTTTAATTTTATTTTTAATCTCTTCTTCTTTAGTCTTAATAAAATTTAATCTTTCTTGTAGAGTATCTATATCAATTTTCCCTGAAAATTCTAATTCTAAATTCTCATTTTTCTTTTTTAATATTTTTTCTAATTCCTTATTGAGATTTTTTAAATTTTGCTCTAATGGGGCTGTATCTATAGTAGTTTCTTGCTCAGCTTTCTTTATAATTACTTCTACTATTTTGGGGTCTTGAACTATCTCCTTAATCCTATTAAAAACATATTCTTCAGCATCTTTCTTTCGGATTAAGTTGGTTTTACAAATTTTTGAACCCTTATTAAAGTAAGTTGAGCATTGATAGTATTTATGTGTTACATTTTTTCCCTTTCTCTGGCAGGAAATCATAGATGCTCCACATTCTGGACATTTTAGAAGTCCAGTTAATAAGAAATCTCCTGGAGAATTATCTCTTTTGTTTAATTTATTTTTTATTTCTCTTATTTCTTGTGTTTTTTGCCAAACTTCTTCTGTTATTATTGGCTCGTGTTTCCCTTTAACCAAAATAAAATCTTCACTTTTTCCTTTTCTTCTTTTCTTTTCCCAGTCTACATATTCTCCATATTTTATTAAACCAACATAAACAGGATTATCCAAAATTTGCTTAATACTATTTATAGCCCAAGTATTGCCTTTTAATGTTTTTATTCCCTTATCGTTTAGATGCATTGCTATTTTCTTATAGCCCCAACCCTCTAAATATAGATTAAAGATTTCTTTTACAATTTCAGCTTGTTCTTGATTTATCACTAATTCTCCATCTGTGGGAATATATCCAAATACAGTTCCTCCATTCCTGTAACCATTTAGTGCCCTTTGTTTCATCCCCATCTTTGCCTGTTCTACTATATTATCTCTTTCCATTTCTGCAAAAATGGCCGACATATATACAAACATTTTTCCCATTTGATTAGATGTATCAATATTTTGCGTAATACAAATAAGATTTACATTATTTTTTTCTAAAATATCTACGATATTAGCTAAGTCTCTAACATTTCTGGAAAATCTGCTTAATTTCCATACAACTACAGTATTAATGTTTTTAGTGTTGTTTTCTATGTCACAAATCATTTTATTAAAAGCAGTTCTATTTTCTGTAGAAGTTCCAGAAATCCCAGCATCTTCGTAAGTTTCTATAAGATTTAAGTCATTTTTTTTACAATAATCCTTAATATCACTTAGTTGACCATCTAAAGAATATCCATCTACTTGCATATCTGTACTAACTCTAATATAAGCCACAGCATTCTTATTTTGTATCATTTTTATTCCCCTCCTTTCTTTCTACATTTTCACTAATTATTTTATAAAGTGTATTAATAAACTCAACACTTTTTACAGTTTTTATAGTTTTTACATTTTGTTGCATTGTTAAAAATTTTCCTTTCCCACACATGGGATTGATGTTAGTATATAAGTATGGACACAAAATAAGGTTTTATATATACTAAAAACAAGGAAGGACGTGTCCATGAATGT
>JAWLDD010000024.1:0-14960 GCA_041686815.1 Candidatus Atribacteria bacterium
TGCTAATATGCCGGGAATGAATGGATTCACATTTGCAGAAAAGATACGCCATGACAAAGATCTGAAGGACATAACCATCATGATGCTGACCTCCATGGATATATATGGTGGATTAGCCCGATGTAAGGAGCTGGGCATTGAAGCATTCCTAGTAAAACCCGTGCGACAGGAAGATGTGATTAAAGCCATAGCTCAGACCTTAAATGGAAAGCGAATAACCGGTAGAAGCATTACTGCCCAAACCTTGTCAAACCGTGAGGATCATTCCACTAAATTTCAGAGTAAAGGTAAAATCCTTTTGGCTGAAGACAATCCTGTAAACCAAAGGCTTGCTATAGCTCTTTTAGAAAAAAAGGGATATAATGTGGTTTGTGTCTCCAACGGTATTGAAGTAATAAAAGCCCTTGAAAAGAATGATGATTATAATATCATACTTATGGATGTTCAGATGCCTGAGATGAGTGGCCTGGAGGCGACTCGAATAATTAGAGACAGGGAAAAGCTGACGGGCAAGCATATTCCCATCATTGCTATGACTGCATATGCAATGGAAAGCGATAGAGAAAAGTGTAAGGAAGCAGGTATGGATGAATATATATCCAAACCTTTGGATACCGAAGAACTCTATAGGGTAGTGAAAAAATATATAGACCATGGAAATCCTGCAATTGATTTAAATGGCCTCCTCAAGGCAGTAAACCATGACCATGAGCTTGTGGATGAATTGGTCCAAATACTTTTGACCAGTTATCCTGTCCAGCTAGAGGAGATGGCACGAGCCATAGAGTTAGGAGACTCCGTGGCATTAGGAAAGAGGGCACATGCATTCAAAGGAGCTATCTCCAATTTTGGAGTGCCTATCGCCTATGAGATAGCTAAGGGTCTCGAAAGAATGGGTCGAGAAGGAGAGATAGATGAGGCAGCACGAGCTTTAGAAGAACTGAGGAATGAAATGGAGAGAATAGCCCAACACTTATTAGACTTAGACAACCACTCATGATAAAATAGCATAGCATCTTACTTAGAAATGGGGGTGAGATAGTGGAAATACCTAGATCTTTATTGGATACCCTTGAAGTATTTGAAAAAATGTACGATGTAGTTCGTATAGTGGATCCAGTTAGGAAAGAAGTCCTTAACCTAGAAGAGCAGCAACTCCTGGCAACAGATGTTCCTTGCTATGAGTTGTGGAAAAAGATGCAGTTTTGCGAAAACTGTATTTCCATACGGGCTAATAATGAGAATGAAATAGCTTTTAGGTTAGAATATATAGATAATCTTATTTATGTATTTACTGCAATTCCTGTAGTCATTGAGGGGAAAAAGTTAGTAGTAGAATTTCTTAAGGAAGTCACCAACAGTTTTGTAATGAGTGTCGGAGGAGACTTCCAAAAGGCAGAGAAGATCGTTACAATGATCGAGGATATGAATCGAATGGCAGTAAGGGATTCTTTAACGGATCTTTATAACCGGCGATATATTGACGAAAGATTACCCGTGGATCTGCTAAATGCATCCACAAAGAATGAGCCTTTGTCCATTATTCTAGTAGATCTAGATCACTTTAAAGACATAAATGATACATATGGTCATGTAGCAGGAGATCAGGTTTTAAAGGAGTTTGCCGAAGAATTAAAAGCCTATATTAGAAAGTGTACAGATTGGGTAGCCAGATATGGTGGCGAAGAATTTCTTATATGCCTTTCCAATACCGATATAGACGCTGCAAAGCAAGTAGCTGAGAGGATAAGGAGTAACATAGAGAAGAAGGAGTTTATCATAAACGATAAGGCAATTCATATAACCTGCAGCCTGGGTGTACATATGATACATGGTGAGACAGAAGATATGACCTTTGATCATGTTATTGAGTTAGTGGACAAGCGGTTATATCAAGCTAAGAAGTTGGGAAGGAATATAGTAAAATAGGGATTATTGAATTATATGATTTGTTATGAGATAATTATTTAAATTACATAAGAAAGGGAGATGTACTATGCATATTAAACATATTGCCATAAGGGTTAACGACTTGGAAGAATCTATTAGATTCTATGAAACCATGACCGAATTAACTGTTGATCGACGCTTTAAAGCAGGACCAGGAGAAGTTGCATTTCTGACAAATGGTGAAGGAGAAACGGAGATTGAGCTTATTTATATGCCTGAAGGTATGAGGTTTGAAGGAAAAGGTTTCTTCATCTGCTTTGAAATCGATAAGCTGGAAGAAATGCATAAGCTTGCTCTAGACAAAGGTCTAAATCCTTCCGATATTCAAGATCCCGGCGATCAAACTCGCTATTTCTATGTCTATGATCCAAACGGAGTATCCGTACAATTAAGAACTTTCCCAAAGTAATTTACAAATGAAGATTAAGCTTATATAAGCATAATGTAAGGTTTGATTGGTAGAATTTTACATGAAAATGGGGGAAGCTCCGCAATGAAAGCCTATAATAAATGGGTATTGGGTATTTTGATAGCATTTGCCATTTTGATAACTGCTGGCTGCAGTTCTGTAGCCAGATATCAAAATAGCATATTTCATTATCAGGACAAGATCGTAAAAGAAGCGGACAGCTATAAATATTTGGCCCGGATAAGCAATAACGGCAAAGGTAATAACAATGAATACGATGTTAAATTTACTTCCTTCTCTGGTATGGATACTATATATACGATAAAAAGCCAAGGAGAAAATGATGTAGAATTTACTTGTAAATCCGTTGTTGAGGACGGAGAATTCAAAGCAGTATTAATAACCCCTGATGACGAGGTTATAGAAATTGTTAACGGTACAGAAGAGGTCAATAAAACAATTACAATAAAAGATGGACTTAATAGAATAAAACTAGTAGGCCGAAAAGCTAAAGGACAGATAAGTATTGAAATTAATGCACCAGAAGATGTTCATATTAAAAAAGTAGATTGATTGCCAAAGGGAGATCATGAAAGAAGCAGGAAAATGATATAGCTATCAAAATCTGGGTTTGCCAACGAAAAAGGCAGCAATGAGACCGGGGCCGCAATGGGAACCTATAGTGGAACTGATATAGCTGATAAAGGAATCCTTAAACCCAATCTTGTCTATAAGGGTTTGGGAGAAGGATTCTACCTCTTCGGCGTTACAGTCAGAGTGGCAGATATATAACGTTTGCTCGGAAGGATCAACTACCAGTTCTTGCACTATGTCGTATATGCGTCTTAGTGCTTTTTTTCGTCCTCTTACCTTTTCTCGAACGATTAGATGGCCTCCTTTATCCAGGTTGAGAATTGGATTGATATTCAAAATGGTTCCTACGGTGGCACCTACCTTGCTAACCCGTCCACTGCGGTAGAGATATTTCAAATCATCACAGGTATAATAGGTATTTATCAAAATTTTACGGCTATCTAGCAACTTAACACAGTTCTCGGGTGTCTCTCCAGCATCCCGCATATCGGCAGCCCAAATGCAAAGCATCCCATAACCAATAGATGCTAGGGTAGAGTCAACAACGAAGACTTGGGCATCAGGGTGGGATTCTTGAAACATATCTCTTGCAATCATTGCATTGGAATATGTACCAGATATGCCGCTACCCATGGCAATATGTACTATGGGCAGATTAAAATCCCTATATAGTGAACTCCAAAAGTCTATAAACTCATATGGTGTCATTTGGCTGGTGCGAGGGACAGCACCCTCTCTCATCTTGTTGTAGAATGCAACACAGTCCTGCGGGTTCATCTGATCAGTATATTCTGTTTCACCAATGGTATATTTCATGCTATATGCATAGATACTTCGTTCTTTACAGAATGAAGCTGGCAGGTCGCAACCCGAATCAGTAGCAACACAATACTTTGCCATTGTTACTAAAACCCCCTCATTGTTATGTTGACATACTTCTTTCATGATTGATCCCGCTGTATGATTTGAAGAGCTATAGAAAGTCTTAGATCTTATTTTTATTATATAGAAAATGGCAGGACAATGCAAATTGTAGTCTATCCATAGACAATTATATGCTTACAATTTTGCTGACTTTCCAGTGTATATGGTGTAAAATGGGATCATAGTATTTTACTTTATGATAGTGCATAGGTAAACTAATGTGAGATTAGGGGTGTTACAAATGAAACATGAGTGGAGAAAGCATGAAAAGGAATTGTATATGCCAAAACAAAAACCTGAAATTGTAGATGTTCCGGAGCAGAAGTTCTTTATGATAGAGGGACAGGGAAACCCAAACAGTCATGAATTTGCTGAAAGGGTTCAGATTCTGTATTCACTGGCTTATGCCATTAGAATGATGCCCAAGCAAGGGTATACTCCTGAGGGATACTTTGAGTACACAGTATATCCATTAGAGGGATTGTGGGATCTAACGGAAGAGGGCAGAAAGCTGGATAGACTGGATAAGGATGAGCTATTATACACCATCATGATCAGACAACCGGATTTTGTTACAGAAGAGATAGCTAGTAAAGCCATTGAAATGGTAAGGAAAAAGAATTCCCATCCCCTGCTGGATGAAGTATCATTTGGAAGCATGACAGACGGATTATCGGTACAAATGCTCCATGTAGGACCCTACGATGATGAGCCACAGACCTTTGATAAGATGAAAAAATTCATAGAGGAAAACAATCTTGAGATAAAAACCTTGAGACACAGAGAAATCTATCTTTCGGATGCTAGGAAAGTTGAACCGGCGAAACTGAAAACAGTGTTAAGATATATGGTGGAAACAAAAAACGTATAACATCTAGGTTGTAGCAGCGAGGTGAAAGATTTGGACGATAAAACAAGAGCATTAAAGGCAGCTTTTCCCTATACAATTCCCGTTCTGACAGGATTTACTTTCTTGGGAATTGCCTATGGAATCATTATGAATAGTAAAGGCTACGGTGTTGGCTGGACGGTTTTGATGAGCCTGTTGGTGTTTGCAGGCTCTGCACAATATGTTGCCATTAGTTTTCTTACATCAGCTTTTAATCCTATATATGCATTTCTAATGACATTGATGGTTAATGCAAGGCATCTATTTTATGGTATTTCATTGCTGGACAGGTATAGGGGAACAGGTAAATTCAAACCATACCTTATTTTTGGCTTGTGTGATGAAACCTTTTCCATTACCTGCTCAGCGGAGCCGCCGAAAGGCGTAAATCGAGACTGGTTTTATTTCTTTATTACCCTTCTCAACCACAGTTATTGGGTATTGGGTTCAGCCCTTGGTGGATGGCTGGGAACTGTGATTTCTTTTAATATAGAGGGATTGGATTTTGTATTAACTGCCCTTTTTGTCGTAATATTTGTTGACCAATGGAAGAATCAGAAAAACCACAAACCTGCAGTAATCGGTGTTGTCTGTTCCGTTATATGTTTGGCCATTTTCGGACAGGATGATTTTATTATTCTGTCAATGATAACCATATTGGTGGCATTGACCATAGTTCGTAAAAACTATGTGGAGGGGAAAGAACCGGCAGAGGAGGTACAAGGATGACTTTAACACCAGCTGAAACTATAATTACCATATGTGTCATAGCCATTGGAACCATGATAACAAGGTTTCTACCTTTTATATTATTTAAAGGCTCTAAGTCAACTAATTCATATATCAGTTATCTTGGACGAGTTTTACCCTATTCTGCTATCGGTTTATTGGTGGTATACTGCCTTCGAGGGGTGGATTTCAAAAGCCCTACATATGGAATTCCCGAGGCAGTAGCTATTGTTTGTATCACGGTGCTTCATTATTGGAAGGAAAATACCCTACTAAGCATTGGAGCAGGTACTCTTGTATACATGGTGCTTGTTCAAGCTGTCTTTAAGTAAGAAAATTTTATAACAACAAGCTGATCAGAAATATAAAAACCATATCTATTTATTGTTACATTTCTTATACTATATGGTATCAATACATACAAGCCTTATAGCGCAATAACTTTATAAAGAAAAAACCAGGATAATATTCGACTATATTCTCCAAAAATAGTATGAATATTACATTCGTTATGGTATAATATTGAAAAAATTCACAATTCCATACCACATTCAACGAAGTTGACACAATTTATTGAAAATGGAAAAGGATTCATTCGGTTGTAACTTTCTCGCACATACATCAGTGGCAGGACTCAGAAAACACATATAGATGATGTAATTGATGCACATGTCTGAAAGGAGAAATGACTATGATGGCTAAGAAAAAACTTAGAAGATCTCCAAGGGAAAAGACTTATAAAGATAGGGATCTAGACTTTGAAGCATGTTCTGAAGAGTATAAACCTTTCAAGACAGCATGGGAGATCGCAGCGATGTATGTAATTGTTGGTTCGACATGGATATTGCTTTCTGACAGAATCCTCTATGCTATTCCCCTAAGCAGTGAGCTTTTGTCATCAATAAGCATGGTTAAGGGATGGGGTTATGTACTGGCAACAGGTATTTTGCTGTTTATTGTGATATATAAATCCTTCAACAAAATACGTAGGATTAACCAAATTCTACTTGCCAACTATGAAGAACTTATTGCAACTGATCAGGAACTACAGGAAAAAATACAAAGGCTTTCCGAAAGCGAAGAGAGATATAGAATGGTTTCCGAGGCAACCAACGATGGCATATGGGACGAAAAAGATGGGAAGAGGCATTTTTCTGAGAGATGGTACAATATTACAGGCTATAGCAAGGAGGATATTGACAGGATAGAAGATTGGATGTCACTAATACATCCGGAAGATATTGATAGGGTAAAGCAGGAACTTTTAAAGAGCAGACAAAATAGAGAGCCTTACTATAGCTGTGAATATAGATTAAAGTTTAAAAGTGGAGAGTATAGGTGGATATTGTCCAAGGCCAGGTTAATTTTCGATGAAAAGGGCAACATCATACGAAGTGCAGGATCCCATACCGACATTACTGTACTTAAAGAGTCTCAAGAAAGATTGAGACAATTGGCTTACAAGGATTTCTTGACTACTCTGCCAAACAGGGTGTCCTTTATTAAGGATGCATTGGAATCCATATCAGAGCATCCCGACAAGAATAAGGCTGTGATATTCTTTGATGTAGACAGTTTTAAACTTATCAATGACACTGTAGGCCATATAATGGGGGATCAGTTAATCATAGGCATCGGAGAAAGATTAAAGGGATTAGTTGATGACAACAAGTCAGCTTATCGCAACAGCGGGGATGAATTCGTGGTATTCGTCCATGAATATCAGGATATAGAAGAAATCGAGGTATTTACTAAAAAACTAATTGAACGGATTAGTGCACCCTTCAATCTCAATAAGCATGTGCTTAATATTACTATAAGCATAGGAATTGCACTCTATCCTATCCATGGTAAGGACGTTGATACCCTTCTCAAGTGTGCTGATATAGCTATGTATAGATCCAAATCCAATGACCGGGGTGGATATACTTTCTACCATAGGAGTTTTGAAGATAGATTTAAGGAGAGGATGATACTTGGTAATGAGCTGAGCGGAGCTTTAGATAGAAATGAGTTTGAACTTCACTATCAACCCCAAATAGATATTAGCTCGGATAAGATCATTAAGCTTGAAGCATTGCTGCGATGGAGAAGCCAAAAATTAGGGACAGTGCCTCCATTAAGCTTCATAGAGATTGCAGAGGAAACCCACCTGATTAATCCCATAGGCGACTGGGTGATAGATAGGGCATGTCGTTTTTTGAAAAAGCTACATAACCAAGGTTATATGGATATCAGTGTTTCGGTTAATGTCTCCATTATTCAGTTAATGCAGCAGGATTTTTTGGATAAGCTTGTAAATACCCTCGGCTATCATGGTATAGATCCTAAATTTTTAGAATTGGAAGTGACCGAGTCGGTCTTTATAGAATCCTATAGCAATATAAAGGACAAGTTAGAAAAGTTGATGTCCCTGGGTATATCCATCGCCCTTGATGATTTTGGTACAGGCTACTCCTCATTGAGCAATTTGGCTGCAATGCCCATAGATACCTTAAAGATAGACAAGAGCTTTATTGATACCATAGGTAATGACACCAAGGAAAGTTGCCTGACGGGAACTATAATAACCATAGGCCACCAACTGGGTTTGTCTGTAGTTGCTGAAGGGGTAGAGACAAGAGAACAATTAGAATACCTTAAGACACACAAATGTCATAAAGCCCAAGGATACTACTTCAGCAAGCCCTTGCCCCCTATACAGATATTGGATTTATTGGATAGACAAAATGGTCGTCAGAAGTTACAATAGAAGAAAATGAAGGGGAAGGGAATTTGGATAGAATGCTTAAATCAACACAAAAAAGTGATATGGTATGCAAAAAACAGTTTCTCTATGGCAACAGAATAAATCTTATGATGACATTATTGACCATTGTTTTAGATGCAGGTATGCGTGTAGCTATGGCATATATGCTCAAATATTTTATTGAATCAGTAGAGAAGATGAGTACCCAGCTATTGAACCGGGCACTGATTATTACAGCTATTTATATGCTTACCTATGCTATTATCGCTGTCTATATGCGAAATTATAAGAACAGGTATCTAAGAACAGCCCTATCCCAATATAAGGACTGTGTTTTTTCAAAGATGCTTAATAAATCCATTGCTGAGTTTCGAGGGGGTTCCTCTTCACGATTGATTTCAGCTTTTTCCAATGATCTTAACTCAATAGAAACCCACTATCTTATAGGGACACTGAATTTGATTAGGGTGGGATTGACGTATATAGCAGCAGTTTCAACAATGCTTGTTATGAATTGGAGCCTGGGTTTGCCTGTATTTATAACTAGCATTTTATGCACTCTTCTTTCCTTGAAATATGGGGAGAGGCTTATCAAAAAGGAAAGTGAAACCTCAGATCAGAACAAAGGCTTTGTAGCACAGGTCAAGGATCTTCTTGATGGGTTTATTATCATAAAAAGCTTTAAAGCCGAGAAAGAAGCCCTGGAGATCTTTAAAGAAAAGAATGTGGAATTGGAGTCAACCAAACAGAGCCGCCGTGTCACCTCTGACACCATCAATATTTATAGCAATATTTCTTCCATAATAGTTTTTACCATGATATTTGCAGTCGGCTTTGATTTTGCTTTTAAAGGAATCATGACTATAGGCACGGTTATAGCCTTTATACAGTTGGGGAACCACGTAATATCTCCAGTAAGTGAATTAGCACCTATCATCAGCAATAGGCGAGCTGCTGTGGCCTTGATTCATAGGATTGAAGAAGAAGTAGAGAAAGATCAGACGGTAAATACAGGGATACATATACCGGAATTTAAAGATTCTATAGTGTTCAAGGACGTAAGCTTTAGCTATGGTGATAATAATACAGCTGTAGAGGGTTTTAGCTATACCTTTGAGAACGGTAAAAACTATGCAGTGGTAGGAAGCAGTGGAAGCGGGAAATCCACAATTTTAAAGCTTATTTTAGGCTATTATCATGACTACGAAGGAGAAATAACCGTTGACGATATACCATTGACGGATATAGATCTAGATAGTCTCTATAATCAAATCTCTATAATTCAACAGGATGTTTTCCTTTTTGACAGCAGCATTGAAAACAATATAACCATGTTTCGGTCTTTCGACGAAGCCAAGCTAAACAGCGCAATAGAGCGAGCTGGGCTTTCCAAACTGGTTAAGGAAAAGGGCAGGGATTATTCCTGTGGTGAAGGTGGAAAGAATCTCTCAGGTGGTGAGAAGCAACGGGTGTCTATAGCCAGAAGCTTGATTCGAGATACCCCTATACTGCTCATGGATGAAGCCACCAGCGGTCTGGACAACGAGACGGCTGTAAATGTTGAGAATGCTGTATTGGACATTGAAGGTATGACTAGGATTATAGTTACACATCGCTTTAACGAAAGCACTATGAAAAAGTATGATGAAATAATCGTCATGAGCAGGGGTAGACTGGTAGAGCATGGTACCTTTGATAAACTTATGGAGGATAAAGGGTATTTTTACTCATTGTACAACGTAACCGTTGCCGAGACCATATAATAAGGATGAATTGGCTGAATTTGTAGTATGCTATAATTGGATAAGCATTAATCCTTGGCATCTTTTATTGTAATGGAGTGATAGATATGGAATTAGAACTAACGACACCTGCTCTGCTCTTTACCGCCATATCTCTATTGATGACAGCCTATACCAGTAGATTTCTAACGCTGGCACAATTACTAAGGCAACTTGATGCGGTGTATAGAGAGAAGCCAGATCAGATCATTTTAGAGCAAATGGTAAATTTCAGCCGGAGGATCCGGCTTATAAGATGGATGCAGATAATGGGTGTACTCAGTTTTATCCTCTGTGTATTTTCCATGCTTATGCTATTTATGAATTATCAGTTAGGCGGTCAGATAAGCTTTGCCATCAGTCTGCTGTCCCTTATGGCATCCCTAATCATTCTAATATATGAGGTGCAGATATCGGTAAAAGCAATTGCTTATCAGTTGCAGGATTTTGAAGACGAAAGACTAAGGCTATGAGGAAAAAGTACAAAAGGACGTGTTGTATATGGAGCTTACAGAGGATTTAAGGTATGCTATAGAATCGGAGTTATCATCATTATCCTCTAAAAAGCTAGCCCAATTTGCATCAAAACTATCTGATAGATATCGCACTGATAAATCATCCAGTGCAAAAAACTTTATACAATCCCGGGGGGATGTAGATGCGTATGTGGCATTTCGCATGCCTGCAACCTTTGCTGCAGTGTATTCCGCGCTAAAACAGGTCCAAGAGAGTCTTCCGGGCTGGAGCCCCCGAAGTCTTTTGGATGTAGGAGCAGGACCTGGAACAGTCATGTGGGCAGCCAGTGTTGTATACCCTGATCTGGATGCCATAACCCTTTTTGAAAGGGAAGATGGTATGATTGCATTGGGTAAAAGACTAGCAAAGCATTCATCTTCTTCACCTGTAAAGCAGGTACAATGGGTTAAAACTGATATTACTGGTGGATGGAAAGAATCTCTCTATGATTTAGTCACTGCATCCTACGTCTTAGGTGAACTAAGTGAAGAATATAGAGATGCTTTCATTGAAAAACTGTGGATGGAAACCCGCGGAACTTTGGTTATCATTGAACCGGGAACACCGGATGGATTTTCCCGTATTAGACGTGCCAGGGAGCGTTTGATTTCTGAAGGAGGCTCTATCATAGCGCCTTGCACTCATGAATTAACCTGTCCCATGGCTGAAGATAATTGGTGTCATTTCTCTCAAAGAGTATCCCGATCACGGCTACATAGGCAGGTCAAAGCAAGCCAGCTGTCCTATGAAGACGAGAAATTTTCCTTTATTGCAGCATCACGCAAGAGAGGAGAAATCTTTATGGGTAGGGTATTGCGTCATCCCCAGGTGAGAAAAGGACATATCAACTTTGAAATATGCAGCGAAGGAGAGCTAGTCAATAGGACTATAACACGGAAAGACAGGGAGTTGTACCGCTACGCTAAGGGCTTGGGCTGGGGGTCTGCATTTCTCTAATCTATCTCGCCATCTTCACATAAGATAGATAACCCAAATCCGTAACTTCCATTATTACGTAACTGAAACAGCACTGAGATAAGACCCAAAAATCGTGAACACTCCTGTGCTGGAAGTATACAATATATTATATAGACAATAATGGTAGATTGCCATCAAAGTTAGATATATTGTATGAATCAGTTATTTATACTATGGAAGGAGAGATGATGTGTCTTATATAATAGCTGTGGACAATGGACACGGAATCAACACAGCGGGTAAGAGAACCCCTATAATGCCCGATGGAAAGGTTATAAGGGAATGGGAGTTCAATTACCCAACAGCACAAAAGTTAGGGCAGGCGTTGAGAAGATGTGGACTAAATGTGGTATTTGTCAGCGACACGGCAGACGATACCCCTTTATCGGAACGTACACAAAGAGCCAATGATGCCAAAGCGGATCTATTTGTATCCATTCACTACAATGCATTTCAAGGAGTATGGGGAACTCATGGTGGATTGGATGTTCATTATTATCCTTCATCGACTAAAGGTAAAAGACTGGCGGATTTGGTTCAAGTAGAGTTGGTAAAGGCTACGGGTCTCAGAGATAGAGGTATAAAGGCCAGCAATTTCTATGTCCTTCGAAGGACTGTAATGCCTGCTATACTTTGTGAATGCGGCTTCATGGATAATCTGGATGAGGCAAAGCTTATGCTAGATGAAAGTTACCAGCGAAAGGTTGCAGAGGCAATTGCCAGAGGAGTATGTAAATATTTGGACGTACCCTATGTACCGGCGGACGGTTTGGATCCAGAGCCGCCAACTGCTCCCACAACCAGGATAATATATAGGGTTCAAGTAGGCGCCTTTACAGTGAAGGAAAACGCTGAGCGGCTAGCCCAAGAGTTGAGAGATAAGGGGTACGAAACCTATATTACACAGATAGAAATCGATGCTGTCAATACTCAGTGAAAATGTCACCTAAAAAAGTATAATTTTATTCTATGAAAATGTCACTTTAGAGACATGATTTTACTTTTTAAAGAAACGAGTTAAGGTTAAAACAAGACAAAACCATGGAAGTGAAATAAGGAGCAAGAAGAGAGTTGTTTCGCCAAGTTATAGCTAAGGCCGGTGGGTGGTAAAATTAGGGTAATGCTTAAGAGTTACCCACCGGCAAAAACAAAAGCGTATATATGTGAGGCTGTCAAGTAGCTTTCGCGGCATAAGCAGCCCGTCTTTGCGGGTCAGGCCAACTTATTCCACGATCTACTTGACAGCCATTGCAGGTAAACTACTTTAAAAAAGAACATGGGAAAAAAAGCCCTTGATAAAACTTATCAAAAGCGGTATGATGAAATTAAGAATATCTTCTCTCAGGCCCATGCTCGTGTGGAATTGAAGAGCTGATTGAGCATTTCAATAATTTCACGGTCGGTTTCTTCATACACGAAATTGGGCCTCTTTTGTGGCATTTGTCGCCATGGATGATCAGCAGCGGGCTTTACAGGAGTACGCTTTTGTGGTTGCTTTTCAGAGGGCTTTAAGTTCTTCTTTTTCGGGAGCTCTTCAAGAACTAAGGTGTCATATATTACACCAGCATATGAGGCCTTAACACCTATTCTAGAGCTAGTTAGGACAGTAAGCTTAGCCTTTGGCATAGCTGTGGCCTTTTTCCCGTTTTTTACAAGTTGATAGTACTTTCCTTTATAAGAGAAAGCAGAATCTTCAATAATAGCACATTTTTCCTTGATACAAAGGATATAATCAAGCTCAATATCAGGATCAAGAGGCCTAAAGGCAGGTTCAGGATTTTCAGGTTCAACACCAAATTTTTCATTGTAAGCAACAATAAACTGCGATAGAAAGGCATTAGCAGCTTCCATGGTATCAATACCACGGATCTTAAATTCGACAGGAAGCCTGCTTTGGAGTGTATCCCATAGCTTTTCGATGCGTCCCTTGGCTTGAGGTGAATTAGCTTTAATAATGGTAATACCAAGCTCCTCCATGGCTCTTCCAAATTGGGTAAGATTAACTGTCTTTCCCTTCAATTGGTCTTCGATGGACAGTTTGCCATCGTTAGGAGAGACAAAAATAGTATGACGATCACAGTAAAGACTCATAGGAATACCATAGTTTTTAACTATCTGCCTTATAATTTCAAAATATCCTTCCATGCATTCATTGGGAGTAAAGAAAAGGGCAAGTATCTCACCTGTAGCATCATCTATTGCGCCATGTAGGGTAAATAATTCTCCACCTATAATCCATTCATGGGGAGAAGCATCTATTTGCACCAACATTCCTTTTTGAGGCTTTCTTTTCCTCCTATGATGAGATTTACGTTTACGATGTTTTTTAGGACTTTTAATGCCTGCTTGAGTTAGAATCCTATGGACAGATGTATAACTCACTTTGATGTCCTCATGCTCTTCCAAAAGCTCAACAAAGTGGTTAAAATTAGCTTCTTGATACTTCGTTTGCTTTAGCTCTACAATCTTCATTCTCACTTCATCAGGAAGTGTATGCTGGGGTTTTCGGCCTCTATTTTTGTGGATTATGAACGCAGGTCCATAATTGTTAACTCCTCCTTTTAACCTTATCACTTGGCGTTCACTGAGGCCAAGAAGCTCAGCAGCTTCCTTGATGGTTATTACCTTATCGATAGTTTGATTGATGACTCTAAGACGAGTTATTTCTTTTTGAGTCATATTGAATGTCTCCTTTCGCATACATGACATTTTATCAGAATAAATTCAATATGACATTATCATAGAATAACTACAAAAAACAAAAAAAGTTGTTGATAAAGCAAAAAAGATTTGTTAAGATAGAAAAGTCGCCTCGAGAGAGGTTACAAAAAAAGAATTGATCCTTGAAAATTGAACAGTGTATGAAGCAAAGTCAATTCCGGGGCATGCTAATAAAGTATGTGCTAAGGATTAAGAAAAGAGCTTGAATCAAACTAACTTTAGTTTATATATTTAACTGGAGAGTTTGATCCTGGCTCAGGACGAACGCTGGCGGCGTGCCTAACACATGCAAGTCGAGCGGGGTCAAAGTTCAACACTGAGTATTTGGGCAAACGTTGGTTTTGTGACCAGCGTTATGCAGAAACAACATTGGATTTTTAAAAAGTTTCTGCATCATGCTATTTAGTGAATAACCCAAGCCCAAGTATTGAGTGTTGAACTTTGACCTAGCGGCGGACGGGTGAGTAACGCGTGAGCAACCTGCCTTGCACAGGGGGATAACACTCGGAAACGGGTGCTAATACCGCATAAGACCCCACTATCGCATGATAGAGAGGTCAAAGGGCTTACCGGTGCAAGATGGGCTCGCGTCCCATTAGCTAGTTGGTGAGGTAACGGCTCACCAAGGCGACGATGGGTAGCCGACCTGAGAGGGTGATCGGCCACACTGGGACTGAGACACGGCCCAGACTCCTACGGGAGGCAGCAGTGGGGAATATT
>JAWLDD010000025.1:0-14503 GCA_041686815.1 Candidatus Atribacteria bacterium
TATAAAAACCGGGACAAGGTGCTTATGTCCTCATCCCGGTATGGTTTAGTTTCAAAAATCTATATTTGACTCATCACCAGGTCCTATTGTAGGCCCTATGGTTAGGGTAATCACACTGCCTGCTGCTGTGGTGGTATTAGCACGCAGGGATTGATCATAAACCTTTCCTTCATAACCTTCCACATATTCTATACCATCTACAAACTTAATATCAAATGATTTGTTATACTTGCCTGCTAATATCTCTTCTTTTGTCATGCCTTTAAAGTTCGGTACAGTAACCTTGACATTAGCTGGCACGTACTTCAACACTATGGTAGAACCCTCGGTTATCTCCTTACCTGCCTCTATGCTTTGAGCCCATACCTCTCCCGGTAGTCTGCCTGATTTGCTGGCTTCCTCAAAGATAGGTATTATATTTAGCTCTTCGCACATGGCAATAGCCTTATCTCTGGTAATGGCAGCATCATATCCAGAACCAGCAGGTGCAACAAAATCGGGAACGTATATTACCTTGCCCTGAGAGACGGTAATATTTATGGTGGCTTTTATACCAATTACCGTATTAGCCTTGTCTTGGTATAAAATGGTTCCCTTAGGTGAATTGCTTTTGGTGTTGGTAACCTTTATGGTGATGCTAGCTCCTTGATCATTTAATTCCTTAGCCCAGGTCTCTATTGCGTCCCTGGTTTGGCCTACAAAGGAGGATAATACCACCTTGTTGTCAATGGAATAAACCAACTCCAAAATATCTCCTTGTTGGTATTCAGTGCCCGGTTTCAGACTTTGAGATATAAATGCTCCGGAAGGTGCACTGGAATATTTCTCCTTGATGGTTACAGGTATACCAAGCTCCCCTGCTACAGCAGTAGCCCTCTCCTTGGAGTAGCCAGCAAAGTTTGGTATGGTAATCATCTTTCCCTTAGAAACAACAATGGTTATCTCAGTGCCTTTATTGACCTTTTCGTCAGCTTTAATGCTCTGAGAAATAACAGCCCCTACTGGCACGTAATCATCGTATTCCTCTTCTACTATCAATACAAGCCCATTCTCGTTGGCAAAGACATAGCTATCAGCAATGGACATCTCCTTAAAGTTGGGTACGGTTATAGCCAATGTAGATTCGTCTTCAGGTCCCTTTGAGACTATGATATAGATGGGTGTGTTTCTGGTCACCTCATCCACAACGGTATCGTCATTGATCTCATATCGAATGACATTGCCCAGAGGCACCTCATCGCTATATTCGGCGGTTATTCGCACCTTTGCCATATAGTTCTCAGCTGCCCAAGCCTCAATCTCCTCTTTGGTCATGGACATTATATCAGGTAATGGCAATTTCACTGTCAGATCGTGTCCCAATGAAACAATAACCTTTATAAATTCGCCCTTCTTAACCTTAGAGCCCTTAGGCACACTTTGAGAAATCACTTTGCCAGCTTCTACATCATCGCTATATTCCTTTTCCACTTGTAGATTTATGCCGTTATCCCTTGCCCAGAGCTGAGCATCGTTTTCAGTCCAACCCGATAAATCTATAACTTCAACTCCCTGGTTAAAGAGCAGTAGAAATACGACTATGATGGCTATCAAGGCTATGCTTCCACCAGCGATGGCTGTCCACATCTTAGTTTTCTTTTTCGGTTTGGATACAACCACCGGTTCCTTGGTTTCAGGTTTAACAAAATCGCTCTTTTGTTCAAACCTTAAACCGCCCTGCTCATTGGCCTTTGCCAGATTCTCTTCTGGTCTCCCCTCCTGTTGCATAGCTGTCTTCTTTTTATACGTCTCCAAAAATCTATTATTGCCCTCCATCGAATTACCCCTTTAGTTTGTTATATCTCTTCTGTTAAATACATACATAGAGATTAGAGTGCATATTACTGATAGAACCAGTAATAACATTATACCATAGCCTAGGTTCAATGGTACACCCCTTGGTATTGCGTATTTCACGCTGGAATACTGGGCAAAGAATGATGATAGCTGTAAAAAGGGAATGGGTGTATATGCTATCCAATTCAACTTACTACTATAACTAAAGATGCGCATTACTATACTAGATCCAATGAAGCAGGCTATAGGAATAATTATGGATACAGCCACATTTTTGACGACTACTGACAACATAAATGCCACTGTAAAGGCAAATATTATCGGCATTGTGCATGCTAGAAATTTAGGTATATAGTATACAAAGAAGTTTATTTCACCAGAAATAGTATAGTTAGGATAAGCAAAATCCGGGAATCCAAAGCAAGCCCCATTGGTTATGATATTCAGCAAACTACCCACTGTATAGATACCAATTATAATCACAAAAGCTGCTATAAACTTGGCCAATAATATCTTTGTGCGAGTTTTGGGTCGGATCATCAATAGTCTGATAGTACCCTGTTGGAATTCACTGGCCATTAACCAGCCACCGAGGAGTGCTGCAAACATAGCTACAAATGTTGAGTACTGCAAGAATTGTATAGTTCTATTTCTTGCTCCTTCAGGCACATACTTCATGTCAGGTTTATCAGCATCGAGAGATCTCTGACCTATAATAATCTCATTGTTAAGTTCATCAATTCGTGCTTGCATCACCTTTAGATAATTTTGGTAGTTTTTATATTCATGCACCAGATAGGTCTCTTTGTTAAACTCCTCTTCAGTCAATATTCTATTGTGTAACAATTCCATTTTGCTGTGCTCTATATTCATAAGAGCTGTATTTTGCCAAACTTCTTCCCCAGGAATAATATTCTTAGCCAATCTGTATTCTAAAGTGGGGATAGTACTTGTTTATATCATCTCTATTTGTCTTTTCAGATCTTCTATATACTGGCTAATGGCTTCTTCCTGAGACGGATTCTCGATTATAGCCTTCTCCTGAATGGCTATTTGTTCCTTTATATTCTCAATATTGGCGTTTTCTTGTTCAATGCGTAAATCAATATACTTAGGAAAATCGTTGTTTTCTACTACGCTGTACAATGTGTTTAGTTTCTCGTCAATCTCGTCGAGGGCAGCCAGCTTTTCCTCAGGTGTAATATCAATATATTTCTCTTTCAAGGTTTCGAGATCTAATCCTTTCCTGTAGCCTACTGCTTCTAACAGCTTATCCCCAGCAACGTCGTTGTGTTCGTAGATAAACTTGTCATATAAAGTGTCCACTCCCAGCCAAGACAATTCCATGCGATAATCCGTATGCTTGGTTATGTGCTGAGCGAATCGAGCATAAAACTTTATTTCCTCATCCATAAGGGCAAGGGCCAAATCTAAAACATCAGTGCTAGAAAATCGCCCTTTATCCATTTCCATATACTCTTTTTCCTGTTGCAGTCCGTTTATCTGCCAATAAAAGGGGTTGTCCGGTTGAATTGTTATACCATCAACAATTATTGGATCCTGACCGCTGATCTCGGGATACCCGATTGAATCCTTAACAATACCCCTAGCACTGTAAATAGGCAGGGGACGAAGTCCGCCACCACCATAAGAAGGCCGTGTTGAAAAAACACTAATGACTGGAAGTACTACACTAGCTGCGAGAACCAATATTCCAATAATCAATATAAATTTTGATTTCAATATATTTCTAATTTCATATTTTATCTGTCTAATAAAAGCCACTATTCTATCTCCCTTCCCTTATTATATCTTCAAACTATCTAATTTGGGTTTTGGTGCCCGTTGTCATAGAAATGAAATCCTGTTCCAGAGTTCTATGCTTTTCATTTACGGCATAGATGTCTACATCACGATTGACTAGATTCTTAATGATATTGGGTATCTCACCCCGCTTCATGATAACAACTACGCCACCATTTTCTGTCCTACAATTTGCTTGTAATTCATTTAGATATGCCAAAGTCTTCTCGTTGTCATTTGTTATAAAAGTATACTCATAAATGACTTCATTGACTGCATCTTCTTGTTCATGAATGGTCTTCTCACCGATGATAACACCGTTATCAATAATATAGATCCTATCACACATAAGCTCCATCTCGGACAATAAATGACTGGATATAAAGATCCCGACTCCGGCTTCTTTGGCAAGAAATTTTAGCATATCCCTTAACTCTTTAATGCCGATGGGGTCCAGACCGTTGGTAGGTTCATCCAAAACCAACAGGCGAGGGTTGTGAAGTAGAGCTTGGGCTATGCCCACTCGCTGGCACATACCCAAAGAATAAGTTTTGACCTTATCGTCAATCCTCTCTGACATCTTAACTAGCTCCACAATGTCATCGATATTTTCCTTGGTCACACCATTGTGCATGGAAGCGAAATACTCCAAGTTTTGTCTGCCGGTCAGCCTCTTATAGAGATCGGGGTTTTCTATAATGCCTCCCACATTTTCCATGGCAGCTTCGAAGTCTGTGACAACATCATGACCACAAACCCTTATTTCTCCTTCCGTTATTCGAAACAAACCCATTATTAGTTTTATGGTAGTGGTCTTACCAGCTCCGTTGGGGCCTAGAAACCCTACAATCTCACCGGAGTTAACCGTTAAAGAGATATTGTCCAATATCTTTTTGTTTCTGATTGTCTTTGTTAAACCTTGAATCCTTAATAGTTCCATCTCCATATCCTTTCTCACATTATTTATGTGCTTTATTGATACGATATATAAACACAAATTCTATCTATATAATTAGACGCATAAGTGTAAAATAAGTTTCAATAATATATAGGTATATTTATTATAGTTAGCAAAGCCAAATTTTAGCTTTATACTTTAGATCTGGTTGACTTCGTGGATACCATCATTAAAATCTGTTTATAGGTTGGTGAATATATAAATATATTGTACACTTTTCTATACTTAAATGGAATATATTTCTTTAATTATTATCAAATATCAAAAAAACCCTTGAGCGTAATTTACACATCAAGGGCTTTGTATAAATATGGAAAGGTAGTATTTTACTTGACAAGACCTTTCTTTCTCCAATTTCCTTTTTTGAAGAAAATGGTAGTTATAATAGCGCCACATACCCAGGAAACCAGCAGCGATATAAAGGTAGCTTCTGGTCTCCCTGTGGGATAAGCTGCACTTCTAGTAAAGTATGCAATGGTGTAAGCCACAGGTACACGCAATAAGATAGTGGTAATTATGGAAATCCACATAGGTGTGATAGTATCGCCAGCACCGCGCATCACACCTGATAAAGTCTGGGTAACTGCCATTGCAATATAGCCAACAGCAAGGATGCGCATCATATACATGCTTAAATCAACCAGTTCAACTGTATCAGTAAATATACTCATAAGATATCTACCAAATATCAATATAATAATGGTAATAATGGTGGATACTCCTACTGCTATCTTCATACCATCTCGCGTGCCTTTTACCACCCTGTCAAGCTTCTTAGCACCAATATTTTGTCCTGCAAAGGTTGTCATAGCATTTCCGAAGGTAAAGTTGGGCATCATGGCAAAGCCATCTACACGCATTACTATAACATTACAGGCAATGACCATTTCACCAAAGCTGTTGGTTAGAGATTGCACCGCAATCATTGCAAAGGAAAATATAGCCTGTGTCAAACCAGAAGGCAGGCCCAGCCTAATTATCTCCAAAGAGTATTCCTTAACAGGCTTCAACATTTTGAGATTTAAGTCGAATGTGTCCCTCATCTGCATTAGTTTTAAGAAACATAGAATTGCCGATATTACTTGTGCAATTACAGTAGCCAATGCAACCCCAGGAACACCCATTTTAAATCCTACCACAAACCAAATATCAAGTATCACATTTAGAGCCGTGGATACAAGCAAAAATATGAGGGCTGAAACCGAATCCCCTAATCCACGTAAAATTCCTGATAAAATGTTATAGTAAGAAAATCCGAAACTACCAACAAAGAATATAATAAGGTAATCTTGACACCAATCGATGATGGAATCCGGTGTATTAAGTAAGGTGAGTAAAGGTCGAGTAACGAGAGGCCCTACCACCATTATTATCAGCGATGCTATTGCAGTGAGAGTAATACAAACTCCGATGGTTCGAGAGAGCTTTTCACGATCTTTAGCACCAAAATATTGGGATACCATGATACCAGTACCAGTTGAAATCCCCATAAATAATACAAGCAAGAGCATTAATACAGGACCAGCGCTTCCAACAGCTGCTAGTGCATTGTCACCAACATATCTGCCTACGATAATGGAATCTGCGGTGTTATAAAACTGCTGTGCAACATTGCCAAGCAACATTGGTATAGCAAATTCTACAATGCGTTTCCATGGTCTACCCTCTGTCATGTCTCTAGGAGCAAACATTTCTCTAAACTTACCCATATGACTATCCTCCAAATCCTTAACTGTTGCCTAATAAGTTGATACATCGTTATACTGCTTATCGGATTACGGATGCTGTTAGTTAAAAATACCCGACGTAAATCATTATACTAATTATATTTTAGTTAATCAATAAAGAAATTCTAAATATTTTTAGTCGACTAAGATTTTCGACACACATCCTCTAATGCAGAAGCATATTATGTAATGATACACCATATGAAAGGAAGGATATTATGTATTATAACCCATATGGTTATCCCTATTGGAAAAATCCTCCAATGCAATACCCTAGATATCGACATGATTATATTAGACTAATTGATTATGGTCCTAATCCCTTTGTAGTCAATATAGATGCTGCTACTCAGCAGAATAATACCTTTCGAACAGCTCTATGGACAGGAGAGCATTTACAACTTACTTTGATGAGTATTAATGTAGGTGAAGATATCGGACTCGAAATCCATCACGATATCGATCAATATATACGAATTGAAGAAGGTCATGGTTTGGTTATGATGGGAAAGACTAGGGATAACTTAAATTATCAAATAAGGGTCCATCATGGATATGGAATATTCATACCAGCTGGTACCTGGCACAACCTGATCAATATAGGATATAAACCTTTAAAACTGTACTCTATATATGCTCCGCCTGCACATCCCCGTGGGACAGTTCACAGAACTAAACAAGAGGCTGAAGAAGCTGAAGGGCATAACGGGTATTAGATACTGAAAGGCTGTTGCTAGACTAGATTAACTAGTTTTGCGACAGCCTCATCACTAATTCAATTGTTGTAACCAATGGGTTTTTATCAATAAACCGTTCTAATTCTTCGAATGATTATTCCTAGTGTTAGTAGTATGAATCCTACAATAATGAATATGGGACCAGGTATCTCGCCAGTTTTGGGAAGGGTATCTTTTGGATCAGTTGGTTCTTTGGGATCTGTGGGATCATCGGGATCCGGAGGCTCTTCTGGATCAACAGGACCCTCAGGGTCTATAGGATCCTCGGGATCAATAGGATCCTCAGGGTCTGCGGGATCTTCTGGATCTGTAGGATCTTCGGTATCCTCACCGTCGTCATCATCGGATTTACTCCATTTGGCATAGAGCGTAATATCCTGTGTTACTATATCTTCATCGAAGTCCCATAGATCAATATAATCAGCATCTTTATACCAACCTTCAAATTCAAAACCATCCTTTGTCGGAATCGGTTTTAACAACCTTTCGCCTTCATCAACAAGTTGCTCAGCTACTGCGCTGCCTCCCTGGCTATCGAAGGTTACTTTGAATGCTTTCAAAGTGTAAAAAATTCTATACAAAGAATCACTTTCATTTCCTGCCTTGTCTATAGCTTTCACGTACACGACATATGGAGTATCTGGTTCCAAATTCGTTATTTCGAAGTTAGGATTCCCTTCACCGCTAACTTCATCAACTCTTCCTGCTAATCTATAATCCCCTGTATCATCTGAAGTGTATAAGCTAATGTATATGTCATAATGATCAACCCCAATATTATCTTGCGCTTTAGGCCAGTCAACTTTCAGAGTCGTGGAGGTAGGTATTGCCCAAATTCTACTATCTCCCGGCCAAATGGGGGCTTCGCTATCCTCACCAGGTATATTTCGTTTTACCCAGACTGTACTGTTTCCTTCTGAATATGTGAAATATCCCTTTAGGGTAGTGGGTTCAGTCATTTCAGTTGCTCTATCCTTAATGACCCCACCTACTTTTACTATGGTCATGTTTGAATTGATTTCACCGTCGATCTTAATAGTTGCACCGGTATCAGCGTTTGCAAAAGGACAGAATTTAGATGTGACATTCCCTAATACCTCAACCTCCGCTCCATTTGTAGCATTTATTGCAACATCAAAATTGCTTGAACCTAAAGCTGTAACATTACCCTTTACAAACACCATAGTAGATTCACCGGAAGCATAAATAGCTTGTGCACCTTCCACATTACCATCTACGGTGATATGACCACCTTTTTCGGCATATGTACCATAGCTATTGCCAAATTTACTCCCTACAGCATTTCCTCTTATGTATATTGTGCCATTATCTGTAGCGTAAGCACCGTATCCACCCAAAGTGGATGTGGCATTGGTTACCGCCACCAGTCCATAGTCATGGGCTTTTACTCCAGGGTGGGTACCGATAACGTTGAATTCGCCACCCTCAGATTCATCAAAAACCACTGACCCATCCTTTACCTCCAGTCCCACACCATTATTATTGGTGACATTTAAACTAAATCCATTCAAAACAAAATTAATGGTTTTCCCTTCGATAATTATTGGTTTCTTATAGTCTATATCTTTTAATAGTTTAATGTCGGCGGACTTTCGATCCTTAATAGCATCCAATGCTTGGTCTAAGGTCTCGTATTGTTCATCTCCTATTTCACATACAGGATCTGTAACAGGTATAAATTCTTCGGGATGGGTAACATCCTCCTCAGCTAAAGCGCTCCCACCCACCATTGATACAATTCCCATCACCATTACCAGTGCGAGCACTAAAGATAGGGAGCTATGACCAGGTCTTTTCAATCTCATAATCGTTTACCTCCTTTTTTCTTACATATTTATTTCATAGATGTCTCACATCAAACGGTTATCATTGTTTCATCGCCCTGCATGTTCTAGTTTCTTTTCCGTACCATCCCAGTGTTTCCATATCTCATGATCCCAGCCAACATTATCAGTACCAGAAGCGTTTAAAGAGGGGAACCAGCTGCCTTTTGGTGTTATGACACCTATTTTCCCGATAGAGCACTCAATTGCTATATCTTCTTCCTGGGCTGAAATTTTAAATGTCAACTTCCCGACGCCCTTTACCCCAATGCTGTTTGTAGAATAATCCATATCTACTGACATTCCTGAGATAATGACCATGGTTTCATCGTTTGTCTCGTTCATAGATAGGGTGATATCTCCCGATTCATCAATTGTGGCTTCACAGGTCCCCGAGATAGAACGGCTGATGTATGCGGATCCAGAGGAAGATGTGGTTAGAGTTACCTTATATTGAGGCATTTTCTCAATCTGTTTGATTGCAGCACCAACTTCGCCCATGTTTCTAATAGCCTCATGAGCTCTTGACGTAAAGTTACTCATCTCATGTTCCGCCCTTATAGTAAATTCACCCTCATAGTAGCCGGCAACACTTCCGTATTCATTTGTTTCCTTCTGCTTTAGCAGCATATCAAGATACCATGTCTGATAATTACTATCCACTCCGAAAAACGTAAAATTCCGCCCTTCCATAGCATTATCGAAAACAATGTTCCAGCCCATCCTATCGCTTTCGTATTTGTATGCATCTATCTTCTTCTGAAGGGCTTGATAAAACTTATTGAGAAGACGCTTTGCATTGGCACCGTCTGCGATATCCTTCCACTTCTGTTTGGTCCTGGCATGTTCTTCTATCATCATATCGCAGAAGTCAAAGATTGCCGTCAGCCTATCCGTCCAGTCCTTTGTTTTGTTTACATTTTTGCCAAGTTCTCCTGCCTTATCTATAAACCCGCTGGCTGTGTCCTTTACCCAGTCAGTCATTGATTTATCCAATAAGTCGGCAGACGCTGTGCCAATATCATCCCAGCTGCTGCTACTCATATATTGGTCGATAACCTTCAGGATATCTGCCACTTCACCAGCTTGTGGGACTACCTTCAAGCTCTTGATAAAATTATCTTTTACTCTTTGCAAATCATCAGATGTGAATTCAGATGCTCTCTTTGCTCTTTCAACCTTTTTATTGGCTTCCATGATATCTAATTCGGTCAGACCCATTGATTTCAAGGTTTCCTTCACAAGTTTGTCAATCTCCGCCTTGGTAAATGGATACACTTGACGGATCTCCCCATCCATGCTCAAATCTCCGAACTTAAAAACAAGAGGCTCACTACCGGAGCTGAATTTGATACGTGATAGATCGATATGGGATGAAGCCAAAGACCTAGAGGGAGATATGCAGATCAGCATTACCACTACAAGGAACAAGCAGCATAGTTTTCGCATCATTTCGATTCCTCCCCATTGAGAATTGTGGCTATTCTATTCAATCCTTCATGGTCAGGATCCACGAACAAACCTTCGTTTACATAAAAAAGAGCTTTATCTATTTCGTCCATATAAAGGTGCATCAGAGCACAACCAACAAAATTGTCACCTTCAAAGGGGTTGACAGCAAGAGCTGCTTCATAATGCCAAAGGGCAGTGCGATAATTGGATTCATCCGCTACTAAACTTTCGCGGGCTAGAGTGCGCAGATATTTATCGCTATAGTTGAGTTCATGACGGGGATAATTGGTTCTTTCGGGCTTATAAACTTCATATATCTTATCTTCCAACTCCGTTAACTTCTTTTTAACAGACTTCAATTCATTGGTGGGCATTGTTATAAGTACCATTAAAGCTTCATCGTTCTCAGGAGAAAAAGCTGGATTAATAAGGGCTTTTTCATAATACCTGCGAGCATCCTCATCCTTAGCCTGATAGCTACAGATCAAGCCTTCAAAATAATAGGGATATGGCGAAGCATAGTTCATAGCTGCAATTTCATCCCAATTGCCTAGACGTCCATCTACTACATCTTCAAGGGTATCGCCCTCTCCTCCCAGATAAAGTAGACAGTCCACACAGTAACGCATTGCTGAAATCGATGCGGCTGACCAGCCATAGGCATACTGCGCTTGAATCTGTAGGCCTTGATCGGTATATTCATTACCTAGTTCATAAAATTTGGTAAATCCATCGATGTAAGCTTCGGTTATTTTTATAGCTCCTGTTTGTCCACCGGTACACCCACAAGAAGTAATAACTAAAATAACCCATAGAACGATTACCCCTAATATCCTCCGCAATCGCTTATATGCTAATTTCTCATTATTATTCATGCTTTAACCCCTCCATCGCCCCCTGATATCTTAGGCTGGAATCTCAACTTTCACTCTACCGTTAAAGGTTTCATAGCTTATTTTAATAGTCGTACCATTAAAGGCATAGTATTCGGCATAGCTATCTTCACCCCGAGCTAAAACCCAATCGGTATTTGCACCTACCCCAGTAGGATAGATACTATCAGATTCGCCATCGTATTTGATAGATGGGTCATCAAACAAGTTTGTGTTGTAATTGCTTATTTTCGTATAAGAAAAGGATTCGAGTTCTCCGTTTTTATAAATGACGATTGCTCGCTCTTCATCAGTTTGGAATGCATACTGATCATTGCCCAAGGGGATAAATTCAAAGAACTCAGTTATTTTTCCATCTGTCCTCTCCACCATTCGCAAGCTTCCAGTTGCAGGATCGTACATTCCATTTATCTCATATGGCAGTTTGTCACGAGGTTCTTTGCCAGACAGGGTATAATTATGGGCAGCGTTACGGGTCACCTTACCATCAGTTATTCCAATCATTTCGGCTGTTGATGCAATTCCTTCATAATATGTCTCATCCTCTCCAAAATAGGCAGTAAAGCCCATGGCAATTGAACCAAACATTAGGGGAATGACGTCCTCGGTATTATTAGGATCTCCCTCGGGATGTGCCTTGTTGTTTTTAGTCAATGCCTGTTCCAGAAGTGTACTCATGGATTTCTTGATATCGTCTTGAAGTGCATAGGCACTTTTATAGTCTGAAGTATTTACCGAAGCACCTTTGGTATCTGACCAATGCTCCTGTATCTGGGCTTTAGCATCCATTATTCTCTCCAGCACTGCTTGCTCCTCATCATCTTCGATAATACCCTTATTAGCACCTACACAAGTAAAAAATCTGCCATTTACGATTGCAACGTTGTATCCACCCTCGTTGGTCATGTCTGCGTATGCCTGGGCAACGTTTGGTGTTGTAAATTCTAACACAGGGATGTGCTTATCACCAATAACTACATTGAATCCATCCACAAAGCCTTCCATCATTTCACTAGTCGCTTGTCTCTGCATATCTACCAATTCGGTAATTTCAAATCCTTCTGATATTGCATTTTGCTTTATTTCATCCAAGGATGAGATGGTGCCTTCGTCCAGATCCTGAGCATCAGATGATTGGTTCTCATGGTCTGAGTTTGCCTCCAGGGAATCGTTTTGAGGGTCTTCATCAGTTGTTCCAGATGGTGAAATTTCTCGATTCCCAATTGAACGATTCTTACCTTCGCCACAACCTACTAAAATAACACCACATAGAGACAGTATGAGGAATAAAGCTATTACTTTTCTCATAGAATAATACCTCCTTATAACATAGCATCATCAGTAATACATGAAGGATTATAGAATTTGGTAACTCCCCAATGAATACACTACGTTAATTTTTATGTTTTGTAATCACCCCTTGGGTGATTTCCCATTATTCCCATGGGTGATTTTGGGGTTATTAGATATGCAATTCCATATGTCTCATGATTTTTGTTAGTGTAAAATTACCGTAGGGTTTTAGAGTAATAAATTACCATGTAAATTGAAAAGAAGATGACATCCTGTTAATATATTAGTTACGACAACAAAAAATTAACGAAAGGATGACATCTTCTATGTATAATAGTATACAACATTTTAACGAGTTTGGAGTAAGAAAAATTGAAAATAAGATAAAAACATTCATAAGCGAAGGAAAAGACTTGGCAGATCTAGTCCTAGGGCTTCAGGAGGATTTATTTGAGCTGGGTCGGAATATACTAGTGGAAGTTCTTGAGGAAATGGATGAATATCTTAGAAAATCTGGTCTTAGAAAGAACGACTGGGAGATTGTTAGGAAGGATGAGACGGGTATTCTAACAACCTTTGGAACCATTAGATACAATAGGACGTACTTTAAGCCCAAGGAAGGTGGCAAGAGGAAATATCTTGTTGATGAGCTAGTTGGTTTGAAGCCTCATGATAGGATGAGTGCGGATGTGGTTATTAATGTGGTGGAAGAGGCCATAGACAGCAGCTATAGAAAAGGTGGAGAGGTAGCTGGATATCTAGACGAGATAAGCAAACAGTCTGTTATGAATAAAATACATAATCTTGAGATAGTAGAGCCTGAGCTTAAAGTAGATAAGAAAAGGGATGCCAAGATACTGTATATTGAGGCAGATGAAGATCATGTCTCCCTGCAGAGGAAAGGCGATGAAAAAGAAGATCAAAGCAAAATAGCTATGCCCAAACTTGTTTATGTACATGAAGGAATAGATCCTGCAAAAAGCAGCCAAACAAGGACAAGGCTTAAGAATATTAAATACTTTGGTGGTATGTATAAAGAGAGCGAGGATCTATGGCTTGAGGTCGTGGAATATATAGATAAGCAGTATAACCTGGATTCTATTGAAACCATATATATTTCCGGTGATGGGGCATCCTGGATTAAAACCGGGCTCGATTGGATTCCCAAAAGCAAGTTTGTTCTTGATAATTATCACCTTAAGAAATATATGATAACGGTAACTGCGCACCTAAATGATGAAAACATTTACCAAGAACTAAAAGATGCACTTGATTGGCCAGATAAGGATATGCTTAAAGAAGTCTTTAAAAAGATACTTAAGCTAACTGATTCCGAAACGAAAAAGAAAGCAGTTAGGGATGCTAGGCGATATATATTGAATAACTGGCATGGAATAGAAATAAAGGCTGAAAAGGGTTACGAGATAGTAGGTTGCAGCGCCGAAGACCATGTAAGTCACCTATTCTCAAATAGGCTAAGTAGTAGGCCTAAAGGATGGTCAGAAGTAGGTGTAGCTAAGATGTCTAAGCTTATCATATATAAGAAAAATGGTGGCAAGATTTATGATTTAGTTATGGCTCAGAAGCTTAAGGAAATGGGAACTAGTAAACATGAATTGCAGGATGGGTTAGTCAGAGAAGTAAGGAAGTTATCTGAAGGCAAGTATGCTAATTCATGGAATAGCAACCTGACTGTATTTACTATTGGGAAGAAAACAAGACTATTTGATAAACTAATGAGTGTAGCAGGAATACGCTATTAAGGGGCTCATTATGCCCGCTATGGGGATTTAGCCTTCTATAAGGCACTTTTATGCTATAATAGGTAGAATAATAGTAAACAAGCCCTTAAAGGACATAAACCAACTACAGCTATCAGTGAAAATATTCTAGGATGCTATCTATTCTTCTTTTCCCTACAGTAAATTGACGCTATCATGATTTTTACTTGGCATCTCTA
>JAWLDD010000026.1:0-14248 GCA_041686815.1 Candidatus Atribacteria bacterium
TAAAGATACATATCCTCGTTGCTGATAGCATCAAAAGGTTTGCCGTTTTTAAAGAGCTTTCCGTCGTTGGTGTATGTGCGAACCAATTCGCCATCCACATACCAACGTATTTCACCAGGATCCCATTCAAATCCATATACATGAAAATCTTGGGAATAGTCGATTAACCCGATAATGTCTCCACCGACTTGCCCCACATCTGGCCATACCCCCCAATGATTGTTTGTATGTAGTACGTTTGGTTCTTGACCAAGTACCTCGAGAATGTCAAATTCCGGAGGCCATGAACGAACGCCATTTAACCAAATTGCAGGCCATATTCCTCTTCCCGTTGGCAGTTTCGCTCGAACTTCCACCTTTCCGTATCTCAAATGGAACTTGTTTTGAGTTGTAACAGAGCCCGATGTGTACTTAAGAGTTCCTCCAGAATAGGTGTTTTCCCGTTCCTGGCTGCGAAGTACTAGATTGCCGTCTTCAATATAAACATCGTCGGGCTTGTACCATTGCATTTCATTATTTCTTGGGCTGGGAACATCCTCTACATTCCATTTGCTACTGTCGATTTCAGTCCCATTAAATTCATCACGAAAAACTATAACCCATGGGTCATTTGGGTCAATTTCTTCCTGGCCTGATATGGTTATCACACAGCTTCCCTCTACTCCAGAGCCATCTTGCGCCGTTGCTTTTACTGTAACGGTTCCGTTGGATATCGCAGTAAGCAATCCATCACTATTTATGGTAGCACTTCCGCTTCCTTCTTCCACTGACCATGTTACAGATTTGTTTGTTGCATCAGCGGGTAAAACCTCTGCTTCCATCTGCAGTATGCCATTCATTTCGGATATTTCAGTAACACCGTTAGCACCGGTTACTATGATTTCTGAAACCGGTATTCCTGATGTAGGCCCTATAAGACTGAAATCATCCACGTAACATTTTCTAGATCCAGGTTGCCCCGACTTCCATACAAAAACCGTGGCCGTAGTATTTTCTGGCCCAGTTGTGAAGGTCACAGTATACTGCTGATATTCAGTAGATCTTATATTCTCAGAAGCATCCCAAAGACCTCCATAGTTTTTTACTCCTATCCATGTAAGATCGTCATGAGCATCATCCACTTTAGCCCAGAATGTAAGGGTATACTCGGTATTAGGTAAAAGATCAGTAATAGGCTGCTCCACTCCTGTGTCTCTATCTCCACCTACACTTAAAGCGTGCTCTCCGCTATAGGCTTCTGTAGAGACCTCATAGATACCCATTACTCCTGTCCAGTGGGCTAAGCCTTCCTCAAAACCTCCGTTCCGTATCAGTTCTCTTTGTACATATCCATCATCCATATCGCTTTGGGATTCATAGTCTAAATTAAAGGTGATTCCTGCTGCACGAATATGGACAGGTGGGCTGGACAACAGCATGCCTACAGACATCAAAAGAACCAGGGTTAAAGCCAAAGCCTTACTGGTCATTTTTCTGCTTAATCCCATATTGATTCATCCTTTCTTTTTAGCATAAATGATAGACCAATGTCCCGATAATCATAAGCGACATTTAAATCTACAATTCTTCCTTTTTTAACAGAATCACCTCCTGGTTTGTAGTATGTTGTCATTTTTTGAAAATTATGGTACCGATAGGTGCAAAATAAATGATAGATAGTCGAAACGTTGAAATTCTTATGATTATGCTATGAATATTGATATGAACAATGATAAAACATTATATTGTAGCTTTAGAGTAACTTGTCCAAAAATATGACTACTTTATCGATTTGATGATAAAACTATGCTACCAGTTAAACCCATTATAACATACAGCATTCTGATGTGCAATGAATTCTAATAAAGCTAAGACCGGGTTTTACCCCGGTCTAGTTAATGATCTTTATGTTATATCTTTTTAAACACCAGCTTATCGTTTTCCACATCTATGAGTACTTTGTCACCCACCTTTATTCTGCCGGCTAAGATCTCCTCAGAGAGGTTATCCTCTACGGTGCGCTGGATAGCTCTTCTCAATGGACGTGCGCCGTATACGGGGTCAAAGCCCTCCTTGACCATAAAGTCCTTGGCGGCATCGGTAATCTCCAGATATATATCCCTTTGCTCCAATCTCTTTATGGCGTTATCTAGCATTAGAGGAACAATCTTTCGCAGATGCTCATCCTCTAGGGCATGGAATACGATGATCTCGTCTATACGGTTGATAAACTCCGGCCTGAAGGTTCGTTTTAGCTCTTCCATGATGTTTTCCTTCATCTTCTCGTATTCGCTGTTAATCTTGTCATCTACTGGTGCAAAGCCCAAGGTCTTTTGCTTGCGGATGGTATGAGCACCCACGTTGGATGTCATGACTATGACGGTATTTCTAAAGTCCACCAACCTGCCCTTGGCATCGGTTAGCCGTCCATCTTCCAATATCTGCAGTAGGATATTGAAAACATCAGGATGAGCTTTCTCAATTTCGTCCAGCAAGATGACGGAATAGGGCTTTCTGCGAACCTTCTCGGTGAGCTGACCGCCCTCTTCATAGCCTACATATCCGGGTGGGGATCCAACCAACCTGGATACGGTATGCCTTTCCATGTACTCGGACATATCGATCCTTATCATGGCATCTTCATCGCCAAACAGGGCTTCTCCTAAGGCTTTGCATAGCTCGGTCTTTCCTACTCCAGTAGGCCCTAGGAATATAAAGGAACCTACAGGCCTCTTGGGATCCTTTAGCCCTACCCTGGCCCTTCTTATAGCCCTGGACACTGCTTGGACAGCCTCCTCTTGGCCTATTACCCTCTTGTGCAGGATTTCCTCCATCTTGAGAAGTCTCTCGGATTCCTCTTCGGTGAGCTTTACAACAGGTACTCCTGTCCAGCTGGATACTATCTGGGCGATTTCCTGTTCGCCTACCTTGTCAGTGCTGGCTGCATGGCTTTTCTTCCATTCGGTCTTCTCTGCTTCTATTTCATCCTTGACCTTCTGCTCCTGATCCCGGAGTTGGGCTGCCTTTTCAAAGTTCTGGTTGGCCACTGCTTCTTCCTTTTCCTTGCGAATATCCTCCAGCCGCTTTTCCAGATTTTTAAGATCCGGTGGAGCGGTATAAGTCTGAAGCCTAACCCTGGATGCTGCCTCATCGATAAGGTCAATTGCCTTATCGGGGAGGAATCTGTCGGTTATATAGCGATCCGATAGGGTTGCAGCAGCGTGTATGGCTTCGTCGGTTATGCGTACCTTATGGTGAGCCTCGTAGCGATCCCTCAGTCCCATAAGTATTTGTATGGTTTCCTCTACGCTAGGCTCTCCTACCATTACGGGAAGGAATCGCCTTTCAAGGGCTGCGTCCTTTTCCACGTGTTTTTGATATTCGTCTAGAGTTGTTGCACCAATGGCTTGAATTTCACCCCTAGCCAAAGCTGGCTTTAGGATGTTGGAGGCGTCAATAGCCCCCTCAGCGGCTCCAGCTCCAATGATGGTGTGCATCTCATCGATAAACAATATGATGTCTTTAGCCTGCTTTATCTCGTTCATTACGGATTTGAGCCGTTCTTCGAATTCGCCTCTGTACTTAGCTCCAGCTACCATCCCTGAAAGATCTAGGGTTACTACCCTCTTTCCCTTGAGTAGCTCGGGAATATTTCCTTCTGCAATCCTTTGTGCAAGCCCTTCAGCCACAGCAGTCTTACCCACCCCAGGCTCTCCTATTAGCACAGGATTGTTTTTGGTTCTGCGGCTTAGGATTTGGATCACTCTCTCGATCTCGTTGTCTCTGCCTATTACAGGATCCAGCTTTCCTTCCTTAGCCATCTCGGTGAGGTCCCTGCCAAACTGATCCAGGTTGGGGGTGTTGGTCTTGCCACCGGATGGACTGCCCTGATGGGCTTGGCTGCTCTCCTCCTGAAGGATCTGCATGATATGTGATCTTATCTTCTCCAGGTCTATATTGGCATCCTTAAGTATTCTAGCAGCTACCCCTTCCCCTTCTCTTATGAGGGCTAGTAGTAGATGCTCGGTGCCTACATAGTTGTGACCTAGGTTTCTTGCTTCGTAAAAGCTTAACTCCATAACCCTCTTGGTACGGGGTGTATAGCCAAAGCCTTCATTGAAATTAAAACTACCCTTTCCTACCAGGCTTATAATATATTCTCTCATCTTCTGAAGCTCCATGCCCAGGCCAGTTAGTACCTTGGCTGCAGCCCCGCCTTCTTCCCTTAGAAGGCCCAATAACAGATGCTCGGTTCCCACATAGTTGTGCCCCATGCCTCGGGCTTCTTCTTGAGCATATAACAATGCTTTTTGTGCTCTTTCAGTAAATCTTCCAAAAAACGCCATCTGCGTCCCTCCATTCATCTCAAAATTTTCAGCGACCTAAAATCGCTCTACATTCGTCTTCCTAACTTGGCAGATGCTACCTTGGCCCTTATGACATCCAAGTCCTTGATGGTGGTACCTTCATTTCCGTATTTCCTTAGATGCGCCGGTTGCCCCATTATCATGAGTTCATTTATAGCTCTTATATCGATATTAGGTATTATGCCCATCTCAACTCCCAATCTAACCTTTGATAATAGGCTCATAAATTCATTCAGATCCATTACTTTGGCATGGATCATGGTCCCATAGGCGCGCCAAAGGGTATCCTCAAAATGCACTCCGCCTTCCTTGGCCATGGCCTTTCTGCCTTGTCTTTCCTTTTCCACCACTTGTCCGGCTACTACTTCCAAATTGGAAATGATCTCCTCTTCCGAAGCTCCCAGAGTTATTTGATTAGATATCTGGAAGATATCACCCACAGCCTCGCTGCCTTCGCCGTACAATCCTCTAACGGCTATTCCAATTTTGGGCAGAGTATGAAGTATTGATTTCATTTGTCCCGTAGCCGCTAGTACTGGCAGATGCATCATCACCGATGCCCTCATGCCGGTACCTAAGTTGGTAGGACAGCAGGTTAAGTACCCCAAATCATCGTCAAAGGCATAGGGTAAGTGTTTTTCCAGTGCATCATCGATACTGCTAATATAATCATAGGCCTTCTTTAGTTGGTATCCTGGAAAGATACATTGAAGCCTAATGTGATCCTCTTCATTTACCATGATGCTGCAAACTTCAGCCTGATTTACCAGGATAGCCGATCTGTCCGGTTTTTCCATTAGATCGGGGCTAGCCAAATGTTTTTCCACCAATATATCCCTATCCACAGGTGGCAGGTCCTTCATGGTTAAAAACTGATAATCATCCCGCAGGGTGGATCCAGGTCCGGAAACGCTTCTGTGAACCCGATGCATGACGGATTCCGTCAGCACCTTGTCCATGGCCGGTGGAAATGGGGTATCGGAAAGATTCCGGGCTAGCCTGACGCGGCTGCTGAGTACAACGTCACCCGAGGGGCCTTTTTCATTTATCCAGCTCATAGATTACCCCTCCTGTGGCCATAGTTCTCCAAATCCCTTATCCTGTCTCTTAGCTTGGCAGCTTCTTCAAAGGCTTCTATCTTGATAGCCTCCTGAAGCTGCCTCTTCAAATCCTCTATCTCCTTATTGGTTTGAAGTCGGATTCTTTGATTTTGGGGCACCTTGCCAGTATGCCTGATGGCTCCGCCCTGAATTCTTTTTATTATGGGATATATTTCACCTTTAAATACTCTATAGCAGTTCTCACAGCCCAATCGTCCTGTGTTTTTAAACCTCCTGTAGTCCATTCCACATTTATCGCACTTTATGATTGGTGAGCTGTCCTTAGCTATAGCTGGCTTTACCGGTTCTAAAAAGCTAGTTAGAAGATCGTTTATGGAGAAGGGAGAAAACCAAGTTAAGTCTTCCCTTTCACCGGCGCAGCTCTCGCATAGGTGAAGCTCAGTCTTCATGTTGTTTACTATCTTGGTCATATGAACGGTGGCAGGATTTTTCTTGCATTGCTGACATAACATAATATTCCCTCCCAACAATAGCTCTAGCCTTGTGTGCTGATAATGGCCACAAGCATAGCTTTTAAGGTATTGGCTCTAATAATTCCTCTTAAATTGGCGGGGATAGCAATGACTTTGTCCCTGAGGGCAGCCTTCATCAAAGCAGCCTCCCTCTTATTAATGATACCCTTCTCCATTATATTTGTAACGATATCATCTGTTTCCTGCCATGAAATGGAGGTTCCGATTCGTTGTTTGATCAAATATAACAGATAGTCATCCTTATCCATATCCAATTTAACTATGCGGATAAAACCACCGCCGCCTCTGCGGCTTTCTATATGATAACCCCTGTCCAGGGAGAACCTGGTCGCCAGCACATAGTTGATCTGGGAAGGGGCACACTCAAAATACTCGGCCAACTCATTTCTTTGCAGCTCCAGTTCACCTTCGCTCTGCTTTAGCAGGGTTTTGATAAACTCCTCTATAATGTCGCTAAGTCTGGCCACAATCATCACATCCTTTTCCTTTGACCATCTTTGACCTTCAATTTATATTATACCGCATCCATGTAAAAATATAACCCTTAAAATTGACTTAATATTGGTATATTGATCTGTTTTTGAGGTTTATATGTAATTATCCCGCTTTTTCATAAAATTATTGGGCTATAGATCGGGTTGCTCTATGTTTAGTTTTCTCACAGCCCTGTTGATGATTTCCCAGTCAAAACCTCTTCTAGCTAAGGCTTGACCTATCTTGTAGTATTGTTGCCTTGGCTCCAGATTTTGATACCGCTTGCTGTATTTTAAGGCAAGGTTGTAGGCTTGTTCCTCTTCTTGCTCATCGGTAATAAGGTCTAAAGACTCCTCTATGATCTGGTCCTTGACCCCTTTGTAAAGAAGCTCTCTTTTTATCAATGCCTTTCCCATAGGCTTTGAAGCCATCCTGCTGTTTACCCACTGCTTTGCAAAGGCGGAATCATCTATATATCCATAGCTTTTTAGCTTTTGAAGGGTCCTATCTATGATCTCCTCACTAAATCCTTTGCCTTTAAGGTAGGTTTCCATCTCCTTTTGACTGCGGCTTCGATATCCAAGATATCTTATAGCCATCTCCAAGGCCTTTTTCGCGTCATCTTCCAAAGCCCATTGGGCTATTTGCTGGGAATCTACCTCTTTACCTACCTCTAGGCCGTATTTTACTATCAGTTCATCAAAAAGGCCTAGCCATTCTCCGTCGTCGAAGTGAAGGGTGTAGCGTTTTTTACTTCTCTTCTGCTTTTCTATCGCTACTATTTTCTTCATCCTTGTACCTCCAAATGTAGCCTATTCGTCTATCTACCTTTTATATGTAAATGCATACGTAAATGGTGGAAAAATGGTTTGTTCTGGCATCTTCCAAAATACATCGGGAAGATGCCTTATAGGTCCCATCTCTGCAGGATTATTGACGGCACTTCCCTTAGAGGTCTTTCTTACAAGCTGTTGGAATCTGCCTCCACAAATCCATTTTTCCTGCACACTATCTTGGAAATTCGTAATGATTTCCTACTACCGGCTTTAGAACGAGTGGTTGCATGATCATAATAGGCTATTGAAAAGTGAACGCCTTCGCTGATTTGGCCTAGAAAACTTGGCTTATGAAATGCAGAAAAGCCGTAGCCGAGGCAGGAGGCCGAGGCAGCTTCCACCGGCAGGACGCCGGTTTGGAAGCGGTAGGCTTTTCAAATGAAGTAAGCCTTAGTTTTCTCCAAATCAGTGATGAAGTGAACGGTCAATAGCCATTATGGTGCCAAGCAACTAGAAAAATATTTAGGTTGTAAATAGACATGGATAAGACAACAAAGCAGACAGATAATTATGCACCTGCCTGCTCTAATCTTAAGCTCCTGCAAAGAGTTGTTCAAACTCTTCCATATCCAATTTTTCTCTATCCAATAGGGCTTCTGCCACCCTATGGAGTCCCTCAATGTGGCTGCTTAACAGCTGCTCAGCTTTGGAATAAGCCGTTTGTATTATATTTCGAACCTCGTTGTCTATAGCAGAGGCTACGTGTTCACTGTAGTTTCTGTGAGTGCTGAAATCCCTGCCCAAGAATACCTCTTCGTGCTTTCCTCCGTAGGTTATGGGACCGAGATTTTCACTCATACCGTATTCGGTTACCATCTTTCTGGCCATGTTGCTGGCCCTTTCGATGTCATTGGATGCTCCAGTACTTATGTCGTTTAGTACCAGGGCTTCGGCTACTCTGCCGCCCAATAGCTGGGTTATCTCGTCCATCATCTCGGATTTGGATACATAATACTTATCCTGTTCCGGTAATGTCAGGGTATAACCGCCTGCCATTCCCCTTGGGATAATGGATATCTCATGGACTGGGTCTGCGTTGGGAAGCAGCTTTGCCACCACAGCATGGCCTGCTTCGTGGTAGGCCACCAGCCTCTTATCCTTTTCGGTAATGACGCGACTGCGCTTTTCAGGACCTGCGATGACCCTGGTAATGGCCTCTTCCAAATCCTGCATTTCGATTTGCTTGCCAGATCTTCTGGCCACCAATATGGCAGCTTCGTTCATCATGTTCTCAAGATCGGCTCCAGTAAAGCCTGGAGTCCGCTTGGCTAGTACCTTTATGTCCACCTCTGTAGAGAGGGGCTTGCCTCGGGAATGAACCTTAATTATTTCCTCTCTACCCTTGACATCGGGCACTCCTACCAATACCCTCCTGTCAAATCTGCCCGGCCTGAGAAGCGCCGGATCCAAAATGTCAGGTCTGTTGGTAGCTGCTAATATAATAATTCCCTCGTTGTCGGAGAAACCGTCCATCTCAACTAAGAGTTGGTTTAGGGTCTGTTCTCTCTCGTCGTGACCACCGCCTAGTCCAGCGCCACGGTGTCTGCCCACAGCATCTATTTCATCTATAAATACGATACAGGGAGCATTCTTCTTGGCTTGATCAAACAGATCACGAACCCTGGAAGCACCGACACCTACAAACATTTCCACGAAGTCAGAACCGCTTATAGTGAAAAAGGGTACCCCGGCTTCGCCTGCCACTGCCTTTGCCAGCAGAGTTTTCCCTGTTCCAGGAGGTCCCACCAACAAAACTCCCTTGGGAATACGAGCTCCCAGCTCTATATATTTTCTGGGACTCTTTAAAAAGTCAACAATCTCTTTAAGTTCTTCCTTTTCCTCATCAGCACCTGCAACGTCTTGAAAGGTGGTTCGTTTTCTTTCATCGGTGTGTACTTTGGCTCTGCTTTTACCAAAGGACATTACGCGGTTGCCACCGCCACCACCTTGTGCCTGCTGCATAAAGAAAAACCAGAAGAGACCAAATAGCACGATGATAATAGCATAGGGCAATAAGCCTAGCCACCAAGGCATTTCAGGAGGCGGCTGTATGTCGATGACAAATGAAAAGCCACTAGCTGTGATCTCTTCAATAGGCCTGCCTGTCTTTTTTGCCTCTATTTTCTTTACATCTTCGTAAAAAGACTCTCCGGTAATGATTCTGGATCTAAAATCATATTTGCCACCGGTGAGAAAATCTCTTTCGCTAATATGTGAACCCTTGTAAAGACCATAAACAGTCTTTTCAACGGTTTGTATCCTCTGTACCTTGTTGTCTTCGATAGCCTTTAATAGCTCCGGATATGAGATTTCTTCTTTCTTGGCTGTTAAATCGAGGCTGGAAACAATAAAAATTATTACAAGTAATAATAGGAGATAAAAACCCGGGCCTCGTAAGAATTTCTTCAATATCAACCCTCCCTTGATCAGTAATAATACTGCATTTTTTAATTTTAACATAGTAATTATCTAAAATCAATGAAGCATTTACTATTACCTTGATTTATTTTCTATTACCTAACTTTTTTGGACTTTTTCTGCCCTAATTGTCATCCTCATCCAATACCGATACATAGGGCAGATTTCTGTATTTTTGAGCATAGTCTAGTCCATATCCTATGACAAATCTATCGGGGATCTCGAAACCTATGTAATCCACAGGTACCTCGACCTTTCGTCTTGAAGGTTTATTCAAAAAACAGCATACCTTTACACTGTTTGGCTTTCTGGATTTTAGATAGTCAATTAGATAATGGAGGGTCAGCCCGGTATCTACTATATCTTCGACTACCAATACGTCTTTTCCTTCGATATCCTCATCCAAATCCTTTAATATCCTGACTATTCCTGAAGATTTTGTGGTCAATCCATAGCTGGACACCGCCATAAAATCCATACTGAGGGGAAGCTTGATCTCTTTGACCAGATCTGCCAAAAAGATTACTCCGCCTCTTAAAATGCAAACCACCAACAGCTCCTTGCCTTGGTAGTCCTTGGTTATTTGGGCTCCTATTTCAGCAACCCGCTTATTGATTTGTTCTTCATCGATCAGTATTTTTCCTATTTGCTCCATCTGTGCACCGCCTTCATTTCTGCTTTTTTTATTTGACCTCCAGTTTAAGCAAACGCTTGGTATCTTTGGTCACTTTATAGTCTTCACTCATCTGATGCCCGACTATCCATACAATATTGTCTCTATCAACCACCAAAGGTATGCTATCTCTTTTGTTTCGAGAGATCTTATTATCGATAAAAAAATCCTTTAGCTTTTTAGTGCCTTTCATGCCTAGGGGTTTAAACCTGTCGCCAGGTCTTCGATTTCGCACCTTAAGCTCATGGCTTACAGCATCGGCATTTATATAGATACACCTACCGTTATGGTTTAAAACACGGTAATCTGTGACCTCCTGGACAGAGATCTCAAGACCCAGAGGTGATATAAAAACCTTACCCGGGATGGCCAGATCATATTCAAAAGGTTTTATAGGCTCATGGCTATCCTCCAGGGTCAGCACCAGGTGGTCATAATCCTTTAAAGCTTTAATGCTGCTTGGGAGATCCAGGGTAGAACCCACCTGGGAATCTTTAGCAAAACCTATTAGCTGGTCTATATGAATATGCTCAATGCCAATGAGGTTTTGCTTGAGCTTTTCAAGACCTAACCGCAAAACCCTTGCCTTTATGGCACTAGGACATTCATTGAAGTCTCCAAGCAAAAGCTTTACCTGGCTACTACTATGCTGGGCCAGCTTCATAAAGACCTTCTCGGAATAGCTAGCCAAAAACTCTTCATCCTGCCTTAGGATATCCCCCATTCTCACCAATCCAACGGAAAAGTTGGGGTTGAAATGCTGCTCTATCATGGGTATTACCATGTGGCGGATCCGGTTTCTGGTGTAAATGGTCTCCTCATTGGTATGGTCTGTTCTGTACTTAAGACCATTTGCATGGCAGTAGTCCTCTATCTCTCGCCTGGATATCTCAAGAAGGGGTCTTATGATTACCCCGTCTCTCACCGGCTTCATGCCAGATAGCCCGGCAAGCCCGGTTCCTCTGATGATATTGTGTAGGATAGTCTCGGCTTGATCGTCTCTGTGATGGGCCAGGGCTATTCGATGCCCATCAACTTTTAGTCGCACATCTTCAAAAAACTCATATCTCACCCTTCGCCCTGCCTGTTCATCGGACATACCCCACTCTGTAGCAAGCTTTGAGACCTGGGCTTCCTTTAAAAAGAAGGGAAAACCCCAATCCTTGGCTAAAGCCTCAACAAAGAGGGCATCCTCCAAAGCAGCCTGGCCTCTGAAGCCATGGTTAACGTGGGCCACGTATAGCTCTATGGGGATGGTGTCCTGGATTTGGGCCAATATATGAATAAGGGCCAAGGAATCAGCTCCTCCCGACACTCCCACAACTACCCTGTGGCCGGGCTCTAGCATATGGTGTTTTTTGATGTACTCTAAAACTCTCTCTAACATCTTGACATCGCCCCGAATTAATCTATCTTATTCTATTATCTTTCTCACTATATTTCAAGGGAAAAATCTTGCTACATGAAAAAAGCCCCGTTTTGGGGCACTATATGACGGGTTTCCACACCCGGGTGGCCATTATGGTCATATCATCGCCAAAGGCAGTGGTGGGGGATGAAGCGCTGACCACGGCTTCCATGAGGTAATCAGCCATCTCTTGAGGGTTTCGCGTGTCGTAGCTGCCTATGACTTTGACCAGCCAATCGTCGGCTTTGACACCCTTTTCAGTGTTGTCGGGTACCCCGTCAGTAACCATGATGATCATATCCTCATCATGGATTCTCAGGGAAGCGATTTCCGGTTGGACACTATCTAATATGCCTATGGGCAAGCTGGATGCTTTGACCACTTCCACAGAATCCTTTCGCTTTATAAAGGTTGAGACGGCTCCAATCTTTACAAACTCGGCTATGCCGGATACCAAATCCAAGAGGCACAGATCCGCTGTTGCAAATATCTCGTCCTGGGACCTGAGAAGCAGGGTGGAATTTATGGTGCGTATGGTGGTATTCATATCAAAACCAGCCTCTAAAAAGTTTTCAAGTAGGGATATAACCACTCTGCTCTCCTGAGCGGCTTTGTCCCCTATACCCATTCCATCGCTTAGGGCAAGCATATACTTGCCATCAGGCAGTGGGTTGAATGAATAGCTGTCGCCGGATATGCCGCCAGGTTGTCCAGCTTTACGGGCTATTCCTGTGCTTACCTGAAATTCCATAGCCTCTGTCAGCTTTAAGGTGCAGGTTTTTTTCTTTATGGCGGTACAGGGGGATTGTCCAGCTGTCATCCTTCTGCCTATGACCTTAGTAACTATCCTTTCTATCCTTCGAGTGCAATCACGCCTTCCATTGCAGGGATTTTTGTGGATGTTTACCTCTATTACACCGCCGGCTTTTTCTATTACCAGTACCTCCTTGGTCCTAATGCCTGCTTTATCCAGCTCAAGGGAGATGGACTCCTCTAAATCCTTTTTAAACTCTATGCTGATATCTAGTTCCTCAGCCAGTTGTCCTACCACTTCTGATACGCCGTCTAGCTGCTGCCCTACCAATTGCCTGCACTCCTGGATCTTTGCCTTCCATTTCAAGTTGGATTTATAAAGGGCGTATACCTGCTCTATGACCTCTACCAGCTTGTCGGTATGAATGCAGTTTTTGGGAAGATGACCGTTTAAATCGGTCTTGTCCAAGGTTCCTTTGGACTCTATAGTTGTAATTAGGTTAAACATGCCGTTATAAGTGCTGCAAAAGTCTCTCCTCCAACAGCTGCCATAGAGGGGACAGCTGCTGCAGACTTGTCCAGATATTATGTCAAAGAGTCTGGATATCTCCTCCTGGTCTGTAGGAGCACTATGGGGGATATGCCCGAAGGCTGCGGCCAGCTCTTTAAATACCGATGAAAACTCATTTAACCTGCTTACCGTCAGTTCCTGCATCCTGTTTATGTAATAATTCTGCTCCTTGAACCTCATAAGGCTGTAATCCAAGAACTGACGTAAGGTGTTTAATGCCTTTTTGGGTATCAATATAAGAATTCCAATGCTAACCAAGATCTCTCGAAAGGAGATGATGGTCAGGGTAGACTGGCTTATATAAAAGGACATGAGGGCATTTGCCAATAGAAAGGTAAGCCCAGCAACGATTTTGCCCAAGTCTCTAAAGGTTCCTGATATCAATCCGCATACACCCAGCACCGCAACCAGGATGGGATCAGGCCCTGAAGCCATGGACAAAACAAGGCCCATTAGTACACCCATGGCAGCGCCTATGCCTACGCCTCCTATATGGGCAGCAATGATGATAAAGAGCACTGAAAGGATATTTCTCATGGATAGGGCGTAGACCTTTACATCCCACATGCCCACTATCAAAAGGGCAGCAAATATGCCCATGGAGATCATCTCTTCATTGGAGAGGATCCTCCGCTTCTTTGCCTCTAAAATGACCGACAGTACATTGTCAAAGACATAGACCAGCGCAAAGACTATTACACCCTCCAAAGCAGCAAGGATATAGTCGTATTGCAAGACTCCGCCAGGGGCTAAGCCCTTATAGACTATATTTGCTCCAAAGAGGGTGAGAGTTGTAATAGTGGCCAGCACAAGCCTGCTGCGGCCTATCCTGGTGCTTGACAGCACATTGTATATAAGCAGCAAAAGGCCCATGGTGGCCATGTATTTGAATATAAATCCGCCTATGTGTACGCTCAGCATACCAGCTAATATGGCTATAAAGGCCATAAATCTTGATCTGTGCTTATAAAGGGTCACTGCAAAAAAGGCCACACCAAAAGGGGACATCTCATCAAAGATAAAAGCACGACCCATTAAAAAGCATGATACAGCCATTATGATGGGGTTTAGGATATAGAGGCCTTTACCAGATAGAATCTTTTTATAAAACCCGGCAGAAACCCTATCCACCACTAAATTACCCGCATAGGAGTGCCCTTGTTTTTTCATTGCTT
>JAWLDD010000027.1:0-14222 GCA_041686815.1 Candidatus Atribacteria bacterium
GATCAAAGGTGTATTTCACATCATGGGCAGTTAATTCCTTCCCATTGTGCCACCTTACGCCCTTTCGAAGTTGGAATTGCCACAGCTTACCTTCATCCAGCACCTCCCAAGACTCCACTAATACAGGTACTACATTGAGGTTTTCATCATAGGCAAACATCCCCTCATATATAAGCCCACAAAGGTTAATAAAATCTTTGGATTTGGTAAAAAGGGGATTAATGCTTTCATGCTTAGAAATGGGGATCCTCAATCGACCACCCTTGCTAGGCATGCTAGGCTGAGCTGACATGCCTAATTCTTCTTCAGTTTCGGGATAGGAAGTTTCTCCACGAGTTTCCGGCAGTATATTTGAAACGCTGCACCCTACCATGGACAACATCATTAGAACAATTATTAAGTTGTGCACTATTTTACGCATCATGCCGGACATTTCCTCCAATTATATTTCATATAATTTTTTATATTGATTTTGAACATCCAATACTCTTTGAAGGTAATCCCTAGTTTCTTTAAAGGGGATAGCCTTTAGATGCCTTCCATCATCGCTATATCTATCGTCCTTAAGCCATTTCATCACATTGCCCATTCCCCCGTTATAGGACGCCAGGGCAAGCTGAACATCATTGTCGAAGACCCTAAGCAGATATGCCAAATACCAGCAACCAAACATTATGTTGGTCTCAGGATCATAGAGCATTTCATCATCATATTCACTTACTCCTACCTGGTCGGCAATCCACTGTCCAGTCCTAGGAATTATTTGCATCAGCCCTCTAGCACCCTTATTGGAAGTGGCTTCAGGTTTAAATTTGCTTTCCACCCAAATGACACCCATGACCAGATGGGGATCCAGGTCATATTCCTTTGAAAAGCGAACTACCTCATTTTTATACTTCAGGGGATAGATTCTTCTTTGTATATATGCTGATTGTATAAACCAGATCAAAAACACTACACCTATAAAGAATAGTACTACCGACCACGGTAATAGCTTACGCGTCATGCCTTTCATTTACCCCTCACTGTACATGATTTTCCATAACTGTTAGGTTCCAAATTAACTCCACCTGTTTTCTGAGATGATCAACATCCAAACTATTTAGAATAATCCAGTTGGCTTTGTCATTTCTCTCCTGTTGACTCATCTGGCTATTAATTCTAGCCAGAGCTTGTTCCCTCGATATTCTATTTCGAGCCTTTAGTCTTTCTATTCGCAGTTCAATGGGTGCATCAACCACCCATACCTCATCCACCATGGTCTCCCATCCCTTTTCCAGTAATAGAGCAGCATCTACCACCACCATACCTTTATAGCCTTGCTCCTTTAGGTGATTGATTCTGTTCTCTATAGCCTCTCTAATAGCTGGATGTGTTATATCGTTTAACCTCGCCAAAGCGTCAGCATGGGAGAAAACCAAGTCGCCGAGTTTTTTTCTGTCTATCTCGCCATTAGGCAATAAATATTCCTCACCAAACTCGTCTTTTATCCTTTGCCAAGCAGGCAAGCCCTTCCGAACAACCTCCCTGGCTATAAGATCAGCATCGATAATTTCTGCTCCCATTTCCTTCAGTATAGAAGAAACCTGGGATTTTCCTGCTGCAATTCCACCTGTCAGTCCAACTACCTTCATTGTTGCCTCCTATACTCTACCTAACTTATGTGGCATTACTTAGCATTATACCAGCTAGAACCTATCCCAATATCCACTACCAATGGGACGGACAGTTCCATTGCCTTCTCCATCTTTTCCTTCAATATTTTCTTAACTTCTTCCAGCTCAGGTATATAGGCATCTATAATCAACTCGTCATGGACTTGAAGCACTAGCTTAGACTTTAGCCCTCTGGCCTTTATTTCATAGTAGACGTCGTTCATGGCCTTCTTTATTATATCCGCTGCAGTTCCCTGGATAGGAGTATTCATAGCAACCCTTTCCCCGAAGGACCTGGTATTAAAGTTTCTAGAAGATAACTCAGGTAAGGGCCTTCTTCTTCCCATCAAAGTGGAAACATAGCCATTTCTCTTACCTTCTTCTACAATCCTCTCCATATATGCTCTGATGCCTGGATACCTATTTAAATAGCTTTCGATATATGCATGGGCTTTGTTTCTAGTTATGCCCAAATTCCTAGCTAATCCGTAATCGCTTATGCCATAGACAATTCCGAAGTTAATGGCCTTGGCATCATTGCGCTGCTCTGGTGTTACATCCTCTAAAGGTATTCCCCACACCTCTGAAGCAGTCCTCTTGTGGATATCCTGATTGTGCTTAAAAGCGTCTATAAATGTAGGATCTCCTGAAATATGGGCTAGCACCCTAAGTTCAATCTGAGAATAGTCTGCATCCACCAACACGTGATTCTCGTCAGTGGGAACAAATACTCTCCTTATCTGTCTGCCCATCTCCATGCGAACTGGAATGTTTTGAAGGTTGGGGTCCGTGCTGCTAATCCTGCCTGTAGCTGTTATAGTCTGTTTAAAGCTGGAGTGAACCCTACCGTCATCAGGATCTATCACGCTTAATAGTCCATCTACATATGTAGATTTCAGTTTCATAATCTGGCGATAGTCGATGATCTCCTCTATGATGTCATGTTTACCCTTTAACTGCTCTAGGACTTCGATGTTGGTGGAGTATCCGGTTTTAGTCTTTTTAACCACCGGTAAGCCTAGCTTCTCAAAGAGTATCACACCTAACTGCTTTGGAGAATTTATATTGAATTCTTCTCCTGCCAGATCATATATTTTTTTAGTCAGCTCCTCAAGGAGTGTTGTAAACTCGACATCCAGTTCTCTTAGCATATCCTTGTTTACTTTAAATCCCGTCAACTCCATATTGGCCAATACTTCGATAAGGGGGTGTTCAATTTCATAGTATAAGTTGTCCATTCCCAAGTCCTTAAGCTTGGTCTGCATCTCTTTAGCCAGCATCAACACATCGGTAGCATCTACCCCATCCACATCGATTTTCATATGTTCATAGAGCAGATATTTCACATCGTATCGGGTATGGGTAGGATCCAAAAGATAAGCTGCAATAAAGGTATCAAAGGCAAGATTTCTCACTTCTATGCCCTGTTTCCAAGCGCGGAGCAAAAGACTCTTGCCATCATGGACTATTATTTTAATGGATTCATGGATAAATATGGGTTTTAGCTCTTCCATTGCCTCATAATAATCCAATCCGTCATCCAGCATATCCTTAAATAGGGGGACATGATATACCTGTTTTTTATTCCATGCAAAGGTAATGGTATTCTCATCAAAGTTAAAAGCTACCTCGTCCCTTTTCAAAGCTTCCTCAACGGAGCTTGATAGATGATCCAAGGATTTAATAACTATGGTTTCCTTATCATATTCTGCAATATTTGATTGTTGCTTATCATCTCCAAAATCCAATCTGCTTAAAATGCTATAAAACTCCAGCTCCTCCAGCAAGGCCTTGAGCTCGGATGATTTTGGTATATCATAGCAACAATCTTCAAGGTCAAAGTCCATGGGCACATCTTGGATGATGGTGGCCAGCTTCCTACTTAAAATAGCCTGTTCCTTATACTTGGCTAGGTTCTCCTTCAGCTTTTTGCCAGATATATTATCTATATTGTCCAATACATTTTCTAGAGTGCCAAATTCGCTAAGGAGTTTTAAAGCCGTCTTTTCACCTACACCCGGTACCCCAGGTATGTTATCGGAACTATCTCCCATCAGCGCTTTCAAATCGATTATTTGGTCGGGTGTAAGTCCGTACACCTCTTTGACTTTTTCCGGGTCAAAGGCTTGCATATCCGTAGTTCCTCTACGATTTAGAAGGACAGTTGTAGTATCGGACACCAACTGCATAGCATCCCGATCTCCTGTAACCAGATAAGCATCCAAGCCCTTCTCCCGTGCAATACGTGAAAATGTACCTAGTATATCGTCAGCTTCAAAACCTTCCTTTTCATATATGGCTATATTCATAGCTTTTAATAGTCTTTTTAATAAATCAAACTGGGGTAATAGCTCTTCCGGAGCTTTTTGACGATTTCCCTTATAATCTTCAAAAATTTCATGCCTGAAAGTGGGACTCTTCAGATCAAAAGCTACCCCAATATAATCCGGATTATACTGTTCTACCAAGGTTAGCAGCATATTGGTAAACCCATATACTGCATTAGTAAAAACTCCTTTGCTGGTAGTCAGAAGTCGTATTCCATAAAAAGCTCTGTACATCAAACTGTTTCCGTCAATTACAATTATCTTTTTTTTGCTCACTGTTATATCCCTCTCAAATAAATGGATTTTCCACAATCTTCATCTAAAAATGCCCAATCCATTTTTGTCTTTAGTTTGCATATCTCCAGCATTCCATTGCTAACACTACGACTTTATCATATCATGATATCAATTTCAATCACAGCATTTTACCAAATTTTTATCAATGAAATTATGTTACAAATGTGTTAAGATATATTACAAATAAAATACAAATACATCACAAAGTTTAATATGAGGGGGTATACTTGTGAGAAAGTCTTTGGTAGTTTCAATAATAACTTTAGCACTGTTTGTGGGAATATTAGCAACACCTGCCATGGCATATGCCAAGTCAGATTGTAACCAAGATTATTACAAATTGGTTAATTCCTTCAGTACCGGAAATGGATATAAGGTAGTTTCTGTATCCCGTGAGGATATGACAGGAATGCTGCTTAAACTAAAAAACTGGTACAATAATTTTATAGATAGCAGATCAGGACAGCAACCAGAAGAACCTGTTCCTGCTCCTCAGCCTGAGCCGGAAGAGCCTGCTCCCGCACCTGAGCCTAAACCCGAGCAGCCAGCTCCTGAGCCTCAGCCCGAACCTGAAACACCTGCACCAGCTCCTGAGCCAAAGCCTGAGCAACCCGCTCCAGCTCCTGAGCCTAAACCTGAACCTAAACCTGAGCCTAAACCTGAGCAGCCTGCACCTCAGCCCAAGCCTGAACCTAACCCTGCTCCTCAAGGTATAGGCAGCCAACAGTCTCAAATGCTGGACAAGGTAAATCAGGAGAGAGTAAATGCTGGCTTAAAACCTCTAGCATGGGATGCCAACCTGGCCAACGTAGCACAGATCAAGGCTAAGGATATGGTGGACAACAACTATTTCGATCATAATTCACCAACCTATGGTAGCCCATTTGAGATGATGAAAAAATACGGCATCACTTATAGGGCTGCAGGTGAAAACCTTGCCGGATCCAGCAGCGTAGATAGAGCGCATACCGGTCTTATGAATTCCGAAGGACATAGAAAGAACATCCTAAATCCTAATTTCACCCATATGGGAATTGGCGTTGAAAAGAGCCCGAGATACGGATACGTATATGTCCAGATGTTTATCGGTAAATAAAACGGTCTAAGCAAATATAAGAGTTGATATATCAAGGCGATGATACCTAGTATCATCGCCTTTCTATACTGGTCTCATATCAAACTAACAACACAGTTATGCCTACTATCTCACCTGATATACTATAGTAACATGAGCCTCAATCTCCAGCTCTCCTGAGGCTATGGGTACTCCCCCAGCTCTTTCTCCCTCTATGCTCTTCTTTGCCATATCAGCATATATCCATTCATCACGGTAGGGTTGGCTTGGTGCTTTACCTTCATATATGGACAGCGGTTTTTGGATGGATACTTCTGCCCTCTTAGCCATAACCTCTGCTTTGCTCTTGGCGTCGTCCATGGCTTTTTCAAGTGCCTCCTTGTAGACTGCATCGGTGTCTAAGACTCCAAAACTTATACTATTGGATCTATTTGCTCCTTCTTCGTATACTGCATCTAAAACTTCTCCAACAAGGTCTATTTTACGGAGGGTAATCCTAATCAAGTTTTCTACCTCAAAACCCTCTAAGATTTCTCTATTATCTCTATAGCTATATCTAGGCCACACATTGTAGGCAGAAGTTTGAATATCCTTTTCATCTATCTTAAAAGACTTAAGTTTTGCCATGACCTTTTCCATAATAATCTTGTTCTCATCTTGAGCCTTTTTAGCATCCTTGTCTATAGTTCTTACCCCTACATTGAGATAGGCTACATCGGGTTTAACGCTAACTCTACCAAGTCCAGTAACAATCAAGGTATTCTCCTTCATATTGGCACTATTCCCTTCCGTATTAAGATTTGCACTTGAGGAACCCCTTGCACTTATGGCCCCGCTAATAGCTATTATACATATAGCGATCAAGAGGCCAATGATCCCATAGAGAATTCTTTTATTATCCATCTAGGTTTTCCTCCCTTTTGTTGTCTTTCCTATTCCTCATAAGCTTAACCCCTAATATCCAAACTATCCATAGGAGAGGTACAATTATTACCAGGTATGGTAATGCTGCAACTAGGAATATGGTTAGATTTTCGAAAAACTTGCCTAGATTCTGAAGGGAATCCTTAAATGCACGAGCCATTCTTTGACCCAGCGTTTCCGGGTCGGGTTCGGTTAGGGTTATTTCTTTGACCTCGTATATGTCCAAGGTAACCCTAGAATAATTCACCATATTGTCCAATCGCTTCAAGGTACCAGTATAGTGTTCGATCTCATACCGTACCTTGGTCAGCTCACTTTCCAGCTCTATTATATCCGAGAGTCTTTCTGCCTTTTCCAGTATGGAAAGCAACCTTTCTTCTTGGATGGTAAGGGCTTTGATTCTAGCCTGGGTATCAAAATATTGCCCGGTTACATCCTCTCCTCCAATTTCCTTGGTTATCAAATTCCCAATATTCCCAACTTCGTTGATAAATTGTTCAAACTTATTGTTGGGAACTCTAACTTCAAAATGAGCTTTTCTAGATGGGGATTTATCTCTAGCTGCTCTTGGTACTCCTTGGATATTTGAGGACTCTATATATCCGCCCATCATGCTTATTTTTCCCTGTAGATTGTCGATTAATATATCGAATTCCAAAGTTTCAATTCCCAAGTAGGCAGATTTTATTATTTTGCGATCTGCGCTGCTTATAAACTCCTCGTCAACCTCATATGAGTCATCAATATGGTCACCTTTTGGCACCTCATAGCTTTCCTGCGGTACTTCTGCCATATCCATATCACTGTCTGGTGGTTCCGTAGAATTCTTCCCTGTTACACCATAATACCCTTCTTCTGGGGCTACTGCTGGCATTTCCCCTGCTCCTACCGCATCGGCAGTATCATAGGCAACGCCTCCGCTACGGGAATATTTGTATCCTGGCCTTAAAGCATCCACCATGCTGATTCCGATTACGATGACCAAAGCTGCTGCTACCAAACCTATGGCAATGGGTAACTTCCGCCTTTTCTTCAACATTTCACCTTCCCCCTTTTTATATAGCTGCTTCCACAGCTTATCATGGAATCCTAAAGGTAACTCTACCTCTTCCAGACTGCTGCAATAATCCTTAATTTCCATTATAGATCTATAATAGTCTCTGCAACTAGGGCATTGGCTAATATGGGCCTCAACAGATTCAGCATCCTGCTTCTCCAATTGGCCGTCCATATATAACGATAATTTGTACTTCATTCCACTGCAGCCCATCATATTGCCCCTCTCTTCTGTTATGTCTCTACCTATATTGACGATAATTAAATGATAAAGTTGCAAATAAAAATTCCTGCCTGAAATCAGACAGGAATTTTTATTTCCCTTTGCTTGCTATAAGGCTGAAAAGCCGCATAAATGGGTTCCAGCTCCTCATCGAATAATGCTATGGCATGGTGCAGATAACTGCCTTTTACATAGTACCTTAAATCTGTAATAATAGCCCTATGGTTTTGCCCATCCTTCTTCCATTCTATGTGAAAGTGAGGAGAAAAATCTTTAAAGAATTCGCCTATTCTAGTGGACAACACTAAATCCTCTAACTCTGTATGGCTGCGCTTTAGGTGGTCCCTCACTTCAATGCTATTTCTCAGGATATTCACCCGCCCAGTTATAATTCGCTTCTTTTGATACAGAATAAAGTCCCATTTGAAAAGCCGCAGCATAGACGGCATAACCACAATTTCTTGATCTTTTTCACGACCAAAATCTTTGACCAGAGTATTGTAAACCCTTCGCTTTAATATCCACCTGAAGATGAGGTAGAATATAAAAAAGGCTATGCTAGCTACTATTCGCAACCAATTTTCACCACGAGACAAAAATATTACTCCAGAACATATCAGCAAGGCTGGATCAAAAATCAATAACAGCCCCGACTCTATCTTCCTCTTATTAAAGGGCCAAAAGATATTTGCACCATAGGAATTAAATATATCCAATCCTATATGAAGCATATAGCCACCAAAAGTCCAGGCAAAAATGCTCCAGAAGGAAAAATCAGTAAATATTCCTCGTAGAATTCCGGAAATCAATAAGGATATTATGGTGCCTACCACTATAGAATGGGATGGTCCCCTATGGTTCTTCAAATAGGTATAATCCCCTTTTAACTGATAGATAATATCTCCATCGGGAATTACAGATCCAATGAGACTGCCTATAGCCAAGGGATTGTTTATAATATCAGGCCCTCCGCTCAAGCTTCCCAGGGCCAAACCTACTACTCCATGTGTAATCAGATCCACGCAATCACCTTCTTGTTTACATAATGCGTTTTTGCAAACATAGCAAGATTATAACATGGAATAGTGGGCGGGGGCAATGATTTAATTTTAAAAAATCTAATGCAAAAGTATCCACAAATTGATTGATGCTATTGCCTTCACATATTTATTTTATATGAATAAAAAAGTTGATTTTTTATTTTACTTGTGCTATTATATTCTATGTTCCCAATTGGCGACACAATACCTTGCCGAAGTGGTGGAATTGGCAGACGCGCTGGACTCAAAATCCAGTGAGGCTTAAACCTCGTGCGGGTTCGACTCCCGCCTTCGGCACCAAAAAAGGAAGAGACCGTTTTTTGAGGGTGCGTCTTAGGGATTTTCAATCCCGGAAAAATATCGGCATAGTTTGGTATGTATTTACCGGCTATGCCGATATTTCATTCTTTGTGGTGGATGTAGAAACCGGTGGCTCAAACTCGCCAATGCAGTTCCATACAATTTTGATACGCTGTACACGTCTGCCATCAATGCGCTCTGCCTTGTAAACATAGATTTTTTCAACGAATTCCCGGATAATCTCGGCTGTGAGTTCCTTTATGTCCGTATACTTTCTAACCAGAGTGAGGAAGTGGTCAACATTGAGAGCGCTTTCTTTTTCCTCTGTCATAATGGATTTCAGTTCCGTTACTCGCTTCTCAAGAGTCTGCTGCTCGGCTTCATAGTTTGCGGTCATCTTTGTAAAACGCTCATCGGATATCTTGCCCTCTATGTTATCTTCATAGAGCTTTTGAATAATCTCGTCCAGCTTGGCGATGCGGGCCTGTGCCTGTTCCAATTCGCGTCTGCTGTCACGCATACTTTTGTCAAGCTCTGACCTTGTTTTCTTAGTTACCATCTCCACGAATTCGTCCTCACAGTCTCTGGCAAAAGCCGTTACGCGGCGGATGCCGTCAAGGAGCAGTTCCTCAACGACCGCATTGCGTATCTGGTGTGAACTGCAGCCGCCTTTTATCTTGCGGTAGGTAGCGCATACAAAATACTCTTTTTCATGTTTCCAACCTCGCCCACGCACCTGATACAGCTTGTTTCCGCAATCCGCACAGAACATCATGCCGGAGAGAAGCGGCATTTCACCCATCGGTGTGAGCCTGCGTCTGCCATCCCTGATTCTTTGCACTACTTCAAATACGGATTCCTCAATAATTGCTTCGTGGGTATTCTTGAAGATCATCCACTCCGACGGGTCATTTTTCATCTGCTTTTTCTGCTTATAGGACTTGCGGTAAGTTTTGAAATTAACCGTATGTCCCAAATACTCCTGCCTTGAAAGCATATGAACTATTGTGCTGCCTCGCCAGACATAATCATCGTCATGGCCTCTGTTGTCCGGAATATTGATTCCGTTTTTCTTGGCGTGAGCCGTTGGATTCATAATTCTGCGCCTTGTAAATTCCTTGGCTATCTGCGAAGGGCCATACCCTTGCATACACAAGCGGAACGCCTCGCGTACCACTTCGGCGGCTTCTTCATCGACTATCCAGCGTGTCTTGTCTTCCGGGTCTTTGATATAGCCGTAAGGCGGATTGGTGCAGAGCGGTTTGCCGGACTCCCCTTTCGACTTGAAAACAGCGCGTATTTTCTTGCTGGTGTCTTTGGCGTACCATTCGTTGATAATGTTGAGGAATGGCGTGAAATCGCTGTCCTGCTGATTAGCGCTGTCTACACCGTTGTTAATGGCTATAAAGCGAATGTCGGAGCCGGGAAAGAGCACTTCGGTATAATAGCCGACCTTGAGGTAATCGCGCCCAAGGCGGCTCATGTCCTTGACAATGATGGTGCCAATCCTGCCTTCTTCCATTAGGGAGATAAGGCGCTGCCAATCCGGGCGGTCGAAGTTCGTACCGCTATAGCCATCATCCACAAAGAACTCAGTGTTTGTAAAACCGTTGTCATCAGCGTACTTCTGTAAAATGGTTTTCTGATTTTTAATGCTGTTAGAATAACCCTGCAGCTCGTCATCTCGTGAAAGACGGCAATACAGAGCGGTTATTTTATCGTTATTCTTCACAGCAGTATAAGACTGCCTGCTATTCATGTTTACCTCCTTTCCGACAGTCTTCAAGCGGTACTCTATGTTCCCGTACTGCCGCGAAGAAGTCAAGTGTATTTTGTTAAGATGCCTTATTTAATTCAAGATTTGCTGTGCCGTTAAGTATCATTCGTTTCAGCTTGTCATAAGCAGTTTCTTTGGCAGTGCTGCTGACTGCCGATTCTATAATGTAGAGCGTATCACCGATTACCTTTTCGGTAACACAGATGGTCTTCTCAGCCATAAGCCAATTCTCCTTTCTGACATTGGGGTAGGGGGTAACAAATCCTTACACCCTTTCGATCGTGCAACGGGCGTGGGGTAACGCGCAAAAAAACGCGAATTCAAACGGGGTATTAAAGTCACAATAAAGATAAACTACATATAAAAGTGATAAATGTATTGTGTATCCTGTTATGAAAAGGTACATTTTTTAGTGATAATAGGCACAGCAGAATATCCACTGTGCCTGTTACCGTATGTCTTAATCATTGACTTTAGTTGTTTATCTGAATAACCTTTACTGCCTCCGGACGGATAAGTTTACCGTCAAGGAACTCAAAGGCAAGATATCCAATCTGGTCATGTAGAGCAAACTTCTCTGAGAGCGTCTTGACACTGACAGGACTTCTACCAATAACCCAGTAGTAGCTGAAGTCACCAAAGGCGATAGGCTTGCTGTCTGATTCAGTATTTGGCATATACTCGGAGATAATGACTCTTTTTCCGAGAATGGTATCATCGCTATTGCGCCTGAGGTAATTCCCTGCGCTGTCTTTAAGAGTGCGCAAAGCAAGTGCAGTTTCATCGTTCATCAGCCATACTGCATTTCTGCGGTATACCGGCTTTACAGAGAAGTACAGGCTGATAACATCATCGTAGGTAATTTCAGCAGTGGTAATGCCCACATCTGCTCCATTGGTTGCATCCAGAATCCCTGTGGGCATTTGGATACCGGTGCCGTTTATAAAGGCATTGTCCTCGGCTCTGCCAAAGTTCTTAGCAAAGCGGTTAATAAGGTAGTTTTCGATATCGAAACCGGCATCACGTATAAAAGCCTCGTCCATTTTTACGAAAGCAGCCAGTTTCCAACTGTCCACAGTGTTGATGGTGAAATCATCTATACCCTCGTATATTGGGATGGCATCACTTTCCGGTACCCACTGGGCAAGGTCATTACTGTCCTTGGCGAATATACGGTAGCCAAAGTCGTATGCCTTGATAACCGTACCAATATTGCGGAACAGGCTTTCTTTCTGAAGAGCAGCCATGTACTTATTGTTGGCGGTGTTCGGCATGGCATAAGTACCAGTTTCAATGTTGCGGCCTTTTGAGAGTTCGGCATAACTGCCATCGTTGCCGCGCATAGCGTTCCAGAAATGCTTGTCATATTCCGGTGAGCCAGTATAGGGTAATCTTTCAGTGTAAGTAATCATGTTTTTTCCTCCTTATTTCTTGTCACAAACAGGGCATCTGTATAGGCCCAGTTCGTTATAATTGAGTGAACTGCCAATTTGCTTTAGCATACTGCTTTTACAATTTGGGCAATGAATATCATAGGCAAAAGCCATTTCAATGTTGTGAGCCTGTTTTGCATGGAGACGATAATACTTGTGCAGTTTTCCATGCTCGTCTTCAACGATGCAATCTGACAGGAATAAGTCAAATGTGTTCTTTGCATATTCATCAGTGTAGAATGAGTGTTGCGGGTGAAGGAGCGTTCCTTCCTTATTCATTTTTGTAAGTGGATAGTTTGCCATTTTAAAATCCTCCTAAATTATTGTTGTGGGATGTACCAAATACTTTAACTCATTTTTGAGCTTAAGCCATATCAACTGTCCGGGTATAAGGTTCCTGCGTTCATACTACTTTGCCAGAAAGTAAGTCAATTAGCTTCATGATGTTTTCCTCCCTTCATATCTCGATTTTTAGTAGCAGTAGTAGCAGTACTGGTAGCAGAGTTTTTTAGTACTGCTACTGCAGAAAAGTGTGGTATATCAAGGGTTTCCAGCCGGTTGGTAGCAGAAGTAGCAGTACGGGCAAGTTTATACTCACACTTCCCATAATCTTTGTATTCTTTTATTTCTCTGTACCAACTTTTTTGAAATTTTGCTAAGAAGTTATAAGAACTGCTACAACTGCTACCGATTGTCCTCAAAGCCTTGTACTGTGGGCATTTGGTGTGGTAGCAGTTGTGATTTTTACTGCTACCGGCACTGCTACTAATGCTACCATTTTTATAAGAACTCAGTTCCGTCATAGCCATATTCCCTCAAAAACTGCTCTTTTGCTTCACTTGTGAGCGAATAATCTTTATAGTAGGTATTGCCATTCTGCCGAGTAGTGATTGTAGAATAATCTGCGCCGAGGTGTGAAACGATAGCTTCTCGGAACTCTTTAGCAGTCTTGGCAAAACCATTATTATTTTCCCTGCACCAACCTTGGTAAACCTTGTAGATACGGCCTGTGGTACAGTGCTTGTTGATTTTCTCATCAGGCCATTCACACATACACTCCTCAAAGAAGGAGACCACAGTATTGTTATCTGACATATATTTTTCTCTTGCGAGGCTTACGCTGTCTGGCTCCGAGAAACAGTAGCCATTAGTAATAACTTGCTGTAGTGCTTTTATAGCCTTAAAAACAATGCCGTCACGCTCGGCATACATTTTGTCGAGGAGCGTTTTGTCCTGCTTATACTTCGGAATCACGTTAGGACAGCGAACTACCATAATACGGTCATAGACCCATTTGCCATCATCACCTCCGAACTTGGGAAGCCTGTTCATGCAAAACCAGAGCAGACCGTTATAGGTAAACTCAAAGGCTTGCTGTCCTTTGAACTCGGCATAAAGGCTATCGCCACCTGTTATTTTCTTAAAGGTTTTCAGTTCATCCACAGAGAGAAAACTCATATCGGAACTACCGGCAAGGCGGGTGTCGTAAACTGCGCCGGTACCGAATCTGGCTTCTATTTCCTTAAGGTCAATGCCGATAAAGTTCCCTTTGCCGAGCAATTGTTCCACAAGGCTCTTTAGCTGAGATTTGCCGGTATCACCATCGCCTACAAGGAAAAGTGCTTTTTTCATTCGCCATCCCTTGATGTTGGAGATACACACACCGATAAATTCAAGGAGTAATTGCTCTATATCCTTATCACCGTTGGTAAGGGTGTACATATATCTGTCAAACACTGGTGTGGGTGTTTCTCTGCCTGTCCAGCTACATGGAATTTGTATGGTGGAGAGGATGTCCGGGGAATGTGGAACAAGAGTGACATTGTTTGCAGTAATAAGAAGTAGGCCATTGCTGAAGTTAATTAAATCCTCATTGGCGTTCAATTCCTCTTGGCTGACATAGTTAAGGTCAGTAGTAATATGCTGCAAGGTTTCACTGACTTTTCGCATTTTGACAAGCTCCTCATCATAATCAGCAATGTACTGCTTGATAATGCCCATCAGCATATTGTCTGCATAAAGCCGGTAGCAGCCGTTCTCGTAGACATATTTCATAAGTCCCTGTTTTCCGTTATCCCTTACAAGCACATATCGGAGGTGTTCTCGCACATATTT
>JAWLDD010000028.1:0-14151 GCA_041686815.1 Candidatus Atribacteria bacterium
GATTCACCTGAAGGGGTTCCTTGTACGGTGAATCTATATCGATGTGAAATTTATCCCCTTCTATTCTCCATTCCACAGTTACTAATCCCTTAGGAGTAACCACAGTTCCCTTCATATCTTTAAAGGATAATGTCCTTGGTTCCACTATTATTCCATCCCAGCCTGGTGCTGCAGGTTTTACCCCTAAGAAGTTAGTTGTAAACTCATAAAGAGGTAGTGCTCCCCATGCATGGCAATCGCTTCTTGGCTGTACCTGTTCCTCCGGTGTTGTAGTAAGCTTTAAGTCAATGATTATCTTCCACATATCCCAAAGCTTTTCGGTATCCTCGTAAATACCTGCTTCTTCTAGGGCTCTAAATAGGAAGAAAGACATTACATAAGAACATTGTGGTATTTCCGACATACTTAAGGATTTTCTCAGGATAGACCTTGCTCTCTCACCTTTTGCGACTCCACTAAGCACTGCCCATACCTGAGATTGAACACTATATCCTTTAAAATGCGGTCCTTCCTTATATAGATTATCCTCCTCGCAGAAGCATAGCTCTTCAACATTTTTCATTATATTGTTAGCCCTATACTCATACTCATCGGCTATTCCCGGTCTTCCAGATACCCGATTTATCCTTGCTGCAACTTTCAGAGTATAAGCATATATAAGATTATGGGCTGTTGAAGGCCCTTCCTTTATAGCATCAGGCATTCCCCTATCCCATTGCTTTACCCAATCTAAAAATTCCCAATACCCTAAGTTTTCTACTAGTCCGCTATCGCCTAGCTTATCATCATACCAATTAAGTACCGTGTCCACTATAGATCTATATTTTTTTATTATTGATTTATCACCGGTTTGAATATAATAATCTTCTACCATCATAATCCAATAAAGTGCAAAAGCAGGAATTACCTGTGGCTCGGCACTTGGATATCTAGATTGCAATATGCCCTCAGGAATCAGGGAGGAAGCATAGTCTTCTATGGCCTTTCTTGCAAGGCGGGTATCTCCACTAGCCATGTAGGTAAACAATATTTGTATCCTGGTATCCATAGTATATTGGAGTTGCTCATAATAAGGACAATCCTCATAGGTTTCATGCATGCATCTTTTTAGGGTTCTCAAACTTATATCCCACAATGGATTAATCCAATCCGTAGAGGAGTGAACTTGACTTTTTACTTCTAAAGGATACCCCGTCTCAAGATAAAAGGGTTCTTCAATGTAAACCGGGTTCTCTCCGGTCTCAACCTCGATTCTTACAAACCTAAAGGTTCTAAACCAAAAAGGCTCATAGGTATCATCCTGCCCAGAAGGATAATATTCATCTTGATGTCCTATGAAATCATAATTTACATTATCATCACGCACACCCTTAACGAATCCTCGCTCTCCCACTCTTTTGGAGTAAGCCTCAGCATACTTAATAGTTATTTTACTACCACTTCCACCTCTTACTTTTAGGTTAAAGTATCCCGTAGTCAGCTCTCCTGCATTTAGCTCAATAACATATTTACTATGAGCTTCTAATTTTACCTCTTCTTTCCCTAAGAGACTAAAAACTTCAAGACCCTCTGCTTTTGGATTCATTTCTGAAACGAATTTTCTTTTTGTCTCATATAGAAGAGGAATAGGCCTTTCGGTCAGGGGTAAAGTTGGGATAATTCCGTAAGGAGCCGCCCAAGGATTGCCCTGTGCTGCTTCAATAACCTTTGCCTCACTCCAGGTCTCATCGGTTTCCACCTGTTCCTTCCATTTATAGGGCAATAAGGCTCCATCTACAGACTCCATAGCCCCCATCCAAGCTGTCATAGGTGATGCCACCCAACTTACAGCGTTATCTAGGTAAACATTCCACTTAGCTATTCCGGTGCTGATATTATAAAGTTCCTCCCCAGTAGTTGACTTGCAGACACCACCAACAATAAGTCTTATGCCCGCTGCATTAGTAACCACGGAGGTAGGCCCGTTATCTGCAAAGCTAGAAGCTTCATAAGGAATATAATCTACCACTTTTACTGCAATTATATTGTCACCTAGCCGTAAGAAATCCGATACATCAATAGTTTCATAATACCTTCTAAACCTATCTCCCCTACAAGGACCCGAAGTAACAGCTTTCCCATTTATCCAAAGCCTGTATCTACTGTTAGCGCTTATATTAATATTTAGCTTAGCCTGTTTGTCTAGGGTAAAGCTACTTTTGAAGTAAGCCACCTTGGAATCTATTGTTCTATTAGGTATATTCCTTAGCTCATACTGACGCTCAGGTATTCCCACCCAGGAAGCACCGGTGAAAATGTCTGCTATCTTTTTGACACTCATAACTAACCCAACCTTTCGACTTTTAATCTCATTTATATATGCAGGCACCAAAATAATAATTTGTAGATATGGTTCTGTGGCAAGGTAAAGCCTTCTTGAGGGGCGGGTAGACATACACAAATGGAAAGTGATATTTCCGTATTTGATAATAAACACCGAACCGAGGACGAAGCAAAGTAGGTGTTCACTGCATAGTGTTCTTCTCGCATCAATCTAGTTACCTGATTTTGTTAAACCTAATCACGTTCCACGAAAGGTTTTTAAGACTAACTGTCAACCTTCCGTCCACAACTTTTGTATCCTGTCTTAGGGCAGGTACTACATTGTAAGGATTATCCCGTGTGTTTCTAGCTTTTATATCTTCATGTTCTAGGACTATATGCTCCGCTACTTCATATCCTGAAAAACTGCGTAGGTCACATTCCAGTACCAAAGGATCCTCCATATGGCGATTTACCGCAAATATCACCAGTTCCTCCTTCTCCTCGTTCATTACAGCTGTAGCGTCCAAGTAAGGTACATCGGAGTATTCCTTGGTGTCATAGACTGGTGAAGTGATAACCGGATTTAGTGCTGTTCCTCTGCCATATAGGGAGGCATGCATATAGGGATAGAATATGGTTTGACGCCATGCTGCTCCACCGTTTTCCGTCATGATGGGGGCAATTACGTTTACCAGCTGAGCCATACATGCCATCTTTACCCTATCAGCATTCCTGATCAAGGTGATCAGCATAGATCCTACCAGCAGAGCATCTTCAAAGGTATAGATATCTTCAAGCTGTGGAGGAGCAATGGACCAAGGCTCGATCTTTTTATCAGCTTCGTTGGAATGGAACCATACATTCCATTCGTCAAAGGATAGATTTATAGTCTTTTTACTTCGCTTTTTAGCTTTAATATAGTCACATATGGATGCTACGGATTTAATGAATATGTCCATATCCATGGTTCTGGCTAAAAAGTTTGGCGTATCATTATCTCGATTTCCATAGTATTGATGGAGGGAAACAAAGTCCACATGATCATATGTATGATCCAAAACCGTTGCCTCCCACTCTCCGAAGGTAGGCATCTCTATATTTGAGCTGCCACAGGCTACCAGTTCTATATCAGGATCCACCCATTTCATTACCTTTGCCGCCTCGCAGGCAATTCTTCCGTATTCATGGGCCGTCTTGTGTCCAATTTGCCAGGGACCGTCCATCTCATTTCCCAGACACCAGGTTTTTATCTTGTGTGGCACTTCGTAGCCGTGGGATCTTCGCAAGTCGCTCCAGTAGGTCCCTCCAGGATGGTTGCAATACTCCACAATGTTTCGTGCAGCGTCCACACCTCTAGTGCCAAGGTTGATAGCCATCATTACCTCAGCACCCACTTTTTTAGCCCAGCTGGCGAACTCGTTGGTACCTACTTGGTTGGTCTCAATGGTTCTCCAAGCCAGCTCCAACCTCCTAGGTCTTTGCTCTTTAGGTCCTATTCCGTCCTCCCAGTTGTATCCCGATACGAAGTTGCCTCCGGGATAGCGAATAATGGGGATATTCAATTCCTTGACCAGAGAAATAACGTCCTTTCTAAAGCCCATCTCATCAGCTTCTGGGTGATCTGGTTCATAGATACCGCCGTATATTGATCTTCCCAGATGCTCTACAAAGGAACCGTATATGCGCTTGTCCACCTCTCCTACCCTAAAATCCTTGTCCAATATCATCTTTGCCTTTTGCATCTTGCTAATTACCCCCTTTGGATTCATATTCTCATTCTATTCTACCATATATATTACCAAATTTGTCCTGTGCTGTTCATATTTATTACAAAATTTATCAGGCCATTAAATCTCTACAACAGCGTAAATAGGATAATGATCCGACAAGTAAACACCTTCTTTAACGGTATCATCTATATAAGATTTAACCAACTCAAAATCATGGGTAGCAAAGATATAATCAATTTTCACCTTATAGTCGGAATTTCTATAATAGTCGTGAAAGGTAATATTGCTATTTATATTCTGTTCAGTAGATATATCCTTTAATTCAATACAAAAATCATTGAGGATGTAATCTATCTCCTTGCTGTCGGGGGTACAATTTAAATCTCCTGTTAATAAGGTGGGCATAGATACCTTACCCTCATATTGCTTTAGAATATTGTTAAGTATTTCAAGCTGCTGAAGTCGAATATCAGCAAACCTGTAATCCAGATGAGTATTTATAACTCGAACAAGCTGGTTGTTTATCTTCGATCTTAGGATAACGGTTGTACAAATCCTAGGGAAACTGTCGCTATTGTCCAGTTTAGTACCCGGTACATAAGGACTGTGTGACAGCCAAAGGGTTTCCAAGAATACCGGCTCAAAGCTGTCTCGCCTTATAGCGATGCAATTATACTCACCTTGCAGGTCTTGGTCTCTGCCACTACCTAATATAATATATTGAAGCAAATTTTCTTCCAAATAATCCTTTACAAAAGGTAAAGCCTCCTGAAAGCCTATAATGTCTGGCAATTTTTCTGTAATACTATCGATTACCAGCCCTTTTCTGTTGTCCCAAATATTGATTCCGTCATCTGCTAATCCATACCTTATATTGAATGTGCCTATGGTAAATTTATGTTTCATATTATCCTCCTGTCTTGCTTAAGATGCTATTCTGCATTATACATCTTGTATCACTATTTTTTCAAATAGAATATCCTAATTTTCATCTGTCTATTTCGATCATTTTATATAATAACATAAAACATGCTCCTTCCTGGCTTTAATCATTTTTATTTCCAGAAAAGAGCATTTATATTTCTATAGTAAATTTTTCATTACTCATACATCTTGGTTACTGTCACCATATCAAAAAACTTCTCTACCTGTTCACGGAGGACATATCCTGTCTTGGCAAATTGAGTATTAGACATTCCACAAGCCATTCCCATCTTAAAGACGTTTTCCAAGGATTCTCCCTTTATTAATGCCACTGCACATCCAGCAATAAAGGAATCGCCTGACCCAACTGTACTCACTGTTTCAAGAGATGGTGCTTTTAATCTGAAAGCACCTTCCTTAGTGACAACTATACTTCCATCCTTTCCCAATGTTATACATACCAGTTCAATTCCCTCTTTATGTATCCGCTGAGCCGCTTTTAATATATCTTTTTCCTCCACCATTCTCATACCAGTTATAGCTTCTAATTCGCTATTATTGGGTTTAATCATGTATGGCATAAATTTAAGGTTAGTTGCCAAGGTTTTTCCACTAGTATCCAATATTACTCTCTTATTAAGTTCTTTACAAATCGTGATTAGTTCACCATAAAAATTTATAGGGACACCACTAGGTAGACTGCCTGATATGGTCACTATATCCACATCTTTAGCAATAATCCTGAATCCATTTAAAAACTCAATCTGTTCTTGTGGAGATATGATCGGCCCTGGCTCAAGTAATTCAGTAGATGTATTGGCTATGGGATCATTGATAGCAATACAAATCCGGGTATCCCCTTCGATCTCCATAAAGGCATCTTTTATTCCTAGTCTTTCCAATTCTTTACGGATAAACTGACCATTGCCACCACCTAAAAAGCAAGTTGCTACTACCTCTTCACCTAGTATAGAAGCTACTCTGGATACATTAAGCCCTTTTCCACCAGCAGTAGCCCACATTTGATTAGGACGGAATACATCCCCTACAGAGAATGAGTCTACCTCATACACCTTATCAATGGCCGGATTGAGAGTTACTGTCAATATCACCTTATACCCTCCCATGCTCTTCCACTGGAACCGCATAATTGTATTTTTTTCCTAACTACTTTTTTTACAGCCTGTTTTGCATACCCCATATATTCCCGGGGATCATTTTCTTTAGGATTAGCTGCAAAAACCTCTTGAATAGCACTAGCCATAGGCACCTTAAGTTCAGTGGCAATGTTTATCTTACGAATGCCCCTATCTATAGATTCTCTAATGGCGTTATCACTTATCCCGGATCCTCCATGAAGTACCAAAGGTTTCTTGACCTTCTCCTTAATGGCGGATAGTCTTTCAAAATCCAGTTTAGGCTGGCCTTTATAAAGCCCATGAGCAGTACCGATAGCAACGGCTAGAATATCCACCCCCGTAGCCTCGATAAAAGACTGTGCTTCTTCAGGAATGGTGAGTGCTGCATCCATCTCATCTACCTGTATATCATCCTCTACTCCTCCAATTCTGCCGATCTCTCCTTCTACTGCAACACCTACCGCCGATGCAATATCCACTACTTTCTTAACCATAGCAACATTTTCATTATAGGGGAGCTTTGAGCTGTCAATCATAACTGATGTATATCCTGCCCTAATACATTGCATAATCAAACTAAAAGATTCACAATGATCCAAATGCAAGCAAATAGGAATATCATAGAGCTCCGATGCAGCTTTCACGCAAGCTGCTACATAGGCAATGCCAGCATGTTTCAAAGTTCCAGGTGTAGTTTGGATAATGACAGGAGAACGTTCTTCCCATGCTCCTTCCACTACAGCCTGGATAGTCTCTAGGTTATGCACATTAAATGCTGCGATTGCGTATCCAGTCCTTTCTGCATTCTCTATCATCTTTATAGGATTAATAAGTGCCATCTTGTTTTCTCCCTCTTATTATATAATAGTCCTCATAAATAGTGAACTTCTCATGTCCAAATTCATGAGATGACATTAGATATCCTTTATATCCGACCTTCGCAGTTGTCCGGCTATTCCCCCCGCCTTCATGGTGCTATAACTACCACACATACACCCAATTCGCAGGCACCTTTCAATATCCATTCCGTTAAGATAGCCATATACAAAACCAGCATCAAAATTGTCTCCTGCGCCGACAGTATCAACTACATCAACTTTCATAGCACTAGCCCTATATTCTTTACCATGAGCATAAGCTACTGCACCTTTTTCCCCTAATTTTACTGCAACTACGGGAATAACATTGCTTAGAGCTTCCATAGCACTTTCCACTGTGTCCTTACGAGTTATCAATTTAATCTCGTTTTCATTTGGCATAAATATATCTACATATTGCAAAATATCCTCTAATCCACCGTCCCATGATTCATCAGGATCCCAATTGGTATCAAGACTGACGGTGACACCAAATTCTTTTGCTTTTCTCAGAATTCGTGGATAATAGGGCTGGAGCTTCTTCAATAGATAATAGCTTCCTACGTGAATATGCCTGGTGCTCATTAAAAGGTCATCAGTTATATCCCTTTTCTCCACTGCATCGATGGTTCCTGGATAGGTTAGAATGGCACGATCTCCGTCTTCTTTGCATAGGGCTACTCCTATCCCTGTCTTCAATGATGGGTCTTTTTCAATATTCTCTGTTATAATACCTACCTCTTTTAACCTATCTAAAACCAAGGTGCCCAAAGAATCTTGTCCTACTCTCCCAATGCCTGCTATCCTGAGTCCTAATTTTGCAATTTGCGATGCAAAGATACTACAGGAACCACCCAATTCCATGTGGTAGTCTTCCACGATCTGTTCCTTTTGGTGGAACTCGGGCAAAACATCTCCTAGTGCAACTAATAGATCTACACATAAATCCATAGCTGTGATTACATCGTATTTTTTCTCCATCCTTCTTCCCCCGTACTCAGATCTCCTCATTAAATCTCTATTTATCGGCTATATATTTAGTCTATTCAATCTCCTATCTTGATCATCAATATTTCCTACTATTGATTATTTCAGCTGTAATAGATCAATCAATTCCTTTGGAGTTTCAATGGATAAATCAAATGTTTGAAATTCTTCTTCGGTACCGAATCCATATTTTGCAGCTATAGTAATCATATCGTTTTTGTTACCAGCAGTTGAATCCTTGTCCTTGTCCCCTACCAACAGCCAGTCTCCTTTTGGGCCACCTTGCTGAATCCTGTGTACCATTTCCACTTTCTCTGGTTCTCCGCATTCAATAATATCAAAAAAAGACTGTATATCAGATGTATTAAGACATACATCTACATGTTCCTGTGAACCGGTACTAGCTATAGCCATATAAAAACCCTCGGATTTTAGAATTTCCAAGAGTTCTTGTACCCCTGGGAAAAGAATGTCTTTCCCCAGGGTTTCAATATAACTAGCCTCTTTAATCTCTACTTGTTCTCCATAAGCATCTATCAAATCTCTAGGAAAGTCAGGATACATCCTATAATAGAATTCCGGATTAGACCATCCTATCAACTCCCTTATCTTGTTGGGATCTGGTTTAGGTAAACCAAAATCCTCTGCACATTGAAGACATGTTGGCACAGTTGCCTTGGCAGTATCAACCAATGTTCCATCCATATCGAATATAATATTGCGCACATCCTTAATTCTTTCAAGAAGAGTAGAACGGCTATCCTTTATCATCTGACTATCCTCCATACCTTTATAGTAAACATAATAATTATTTCAATATACTCCATATTTTTCTATAGCATCAATGACAGCATTGATACCTGTAATAAATGTCTCATATTCCTCATCCTTAACGCCTAATAGACCAAGTTCTGTAAAGGATAAAAACTTGTTTGGATGAGGATCTGAAAGCAATAGTTCACGGGTCCAGTCATAAGTAGCTGTATAGCCACCATAGAATATGGTCTCAGGAATGTTAATATGGAAGGTTACCCCCTCACCCCAGGCAGCTCTAGCTTCGGCTAACGATAGGTTGCCGACAGGAGGTGGTGTAAAAGCCTCAACAACATTAACATAAGGACCAGGACACAGGTTTATGTGTTCTTTAAGGTTTAGAGCATCAGCATGTATGGTAACTGAACATCCAGCTTCACGAAGGAGTTTTGCGTAATGGTCAAAATAGGGTTTGGTATACTGTTCATATTTGGCAGGTGAATAATTTCCCGACAAATTACCAATATTAATTAAATCCTTCTCCGGGGCTTTTAATTGAGCCATCATCCTACGATTCTGCATTCGTCCGTAAGCCAAAAGAAGCTCCTCAAATAGATCCGGATAGTCAAACTGGTGAATTGACCAGTTTTCTAAACCTAATAGATATTGTAGTGCCATATATGGAGGCTCATCGCACCAAGTATGGGTTACACCATCCTCACCAAGCTGTTCTTTAATTTTCCAGTAATTGGTCTCATCGATGATGAAATCGGTATTGTCCAGCACCCAAATCATAGCCTTATAATCCTGTTCTGTTTTTACAAACCACTCAGTCTGTATCTCTCCACTACCAGAGATCTCACCAACACCTGTACGAAATCGGGATATAAGGTTACCATAAGGCGTGTTTATTCTTACTATACGCATATCCCCTTCATTAAAGCTTTCTTCTTTAACCGAGTCTCTAACGGGGATAACCGAACCAGCATGTACAATTAAGCCCATTCCTCGATCCTTAAATTTTGTCTCATATATATCACCGGGCAGCAACTCTGAAAAGACCAAAAAGGGTACTCTATCAGGGACACCTCCCGACATGATTTTATAAAAACGTTCTTTATTTGTCATTGCGACCTCCTTCACTAGTATCAGAACTGAGGTAAGTAATTCTTCTGTGCTGTTATCAATTCATCAACCATTTTTTCCACAGCTCTTCTATCACTGATATAACCTCCTGAGAGGATTGCTTCCACCATAAGTCCACGATCTCCCTTTAATGCAGCATCCACGGTGATCTCAATAACCGATAAGAAACGAGAAGTAAATGAAGCCAATACATCTGGGAAATCATTCAAGTACATTGGTTTAGGCCCCTTTGCAGTTGCTACTGTTGGAATCTCTACTACCGCATAGTCTGGTAGATTAGGTACTGCTCCATTGTTTTCCACATTCATATAATATACTTTACGCAAATCTCGTTCCATGGAATCTATGATATCCATCAACTGCTCATGTTCACCATGGAAGTGTGAGAAAAACTCTTCTCCAAGGGGTTCAGGAGATTGGGCTACTTGTATAATATCCTCATATATCTTATCGCCCCATTTGATTGTTCCCTCGAAAGAAAACGCGTCATGACCAAGGGTCTTGCCATAATATGAGCCACCTGGGAAGTATTCAGTAAAGAACTCAGTAATATGCCTGTCACCAGGTGCAGGAAATGCACCATATTCAAGGAAGAATTTCCAAGCAAAGGGTTCACCAAGATGGAAAGCGTCTTCGTTTGCTTTTTCTCCGTGGAATCGATCGCCTATATCGCCATCATAAACTTCCTTATATTCTTTCGCTAGCTTTTCCCTTACCATAGGCCACGCATCCTGTCCATCAAGACGATAATCATAAATAAATGTACAGTGATTTATACCTGCTGCTAGGCTGGTTACTCGATTTCGATCCCAACCCATGAAATCTGCTATATACCATTCACTTCCCGCTGTTCCTATGCATAGCCCAGTAATGGGGTTTTTGAGTTCCTTGTTAATAGCACGGCAAATTGTTGCCATTGGATTTGAGTAATTAAATAGCCTTGCATTAGGAGCTAGTCGTTGGGTATCCTTAACTATATCAAGCATAGCAGGAATCATGCGCATAGCACGTGAAATACCCCCTGGCATAGCAGTATCTCCTACAGGCTGGTTTATACCATACTTACGAGGAATAAATACATCTTGCTCCCAAGCTCTACGGCCACCTACACCTATTGTAGTAATGACATAATCAGCTCCAGGTAGGCAATCTCATCGGTCAGTAGACCATTCAAGCTCTATATCTGCTTGTTTGGCTTCTATCATTTTTTTACCAACTTAACTACACTTTCAAGAATTTCTCCATCGATATCGACAAGGGCTAGTTTCCATTTGCAGCCACCTGGATTTTTCTTTATAAGATCCATAACCAAACCCTGAGTAAACATAGCACTTCCTGCACCAATTATAACCATTTTCTTTCTCATATTTTCATCTCCTTTATATTTCTTTAATGATCTTCCATAATTTATTCTCAAGTTCTTGTGTGATTAGTGGTTCAAGTGGAGGTGTAGAAGCTAGTATTTTTCTTACACACTCTCTTGCTGAATCTCTCTCTGATAGACTGCCTCCGTTGGCCCATTGACCATAGGTTTCTCTCGAAAACACACGAGGAAACCTCGTCAGCAGCGTTTGTTCTGGTCTTCCATATTGAAAGCTTCCAGTAGACATATCTATTACAGATAGTGAGTTTCTCAAATGTAAGCCCATGTGCCTAAGTATTCCATAACTTAAGTATATGTGGGCACAAATCTGTATCTCAAATGCTATTCCCTCCACTTATGCCCCCTTTCCAACAAAATATCTTTTCGGTTAGCGGCTGAAGTCTGGATGAAGATTGTGCTGGCATACCTAACATGCTCACACCATCTATATTGGCAAAGCAGTTATATTTCACAACGTAACATTAGGAAATTAATCAATTAAAGTGTGATATAAGGGACCAGATCTCCCGGATGATCCGGATCAAGATCTAAACGTATTGCTTGATAATAAGCGAATAATTGCATTAGAAATACAAAATAAAGAGCTATAGCTTCAGCGGGATAATCACCGCCCATGTCAATGACCCAATCAGCATTGGTAAATCCACCATTGCCTACAACAGCTAGTACCTTTCCACCTTGATCCCGTACCTCTTTAGCAATACCTTCTTCATACTCTCTCGAACTACCGTTAGAAGCCAGTGCTACCAACGTATTCTCATCAACAGTAACTATCGGTCCGTGTCTTAATTCAAGCACAGAATAATAGCTGGCATTGAGTAATGCCATTTCTATTCCTATGTAGGCACCTTCAATAACTACTCCATATTGCCTACCGCTCCCAATAGCTATCAGCTGATCAAAACTTGTAAAATTTGAAACAATGTCCTTAATTTGCTGTTCAGCTTTGGAGTGTAACGACTGAGCAATCTCAATATAACCCTCTAGTCCCTTAAGGAAAGAATTCTCCTTGGATACCAGAGCAGCAATCAGTATTGTTGTCAAATAGAGGCAACAAAAAGAACGAGTCTGACATACAGAAACCTCGTTTGCCCATGGAAGAAGTAAACATAAATTAGATATCTTTTCAAGGGGACTATCGAGATATTCAACGGCAGATATAATAGGTACTTTACCATAATAGTCACGTAATATTTTTATTGCTTTAAGTTGCTCGGTTGTAGAGCCGGAACGGGACGGACATACTAAAATAGGATTTTCATATACATCCCTGTGTTCCTCTGGATTCATTAGTATTTCTCCCGCTTTAATGGCATAAGTCCTACGACCTGTCAGCAATTGAAAAGTACGATGAGCGGATAATGATAGCCAATAACTAGAACCGCAACCTATAAAAACTATATCGCCAGGTTGAGTAAAAAAAGAACGAATCTCCTCGGATCTAGAAATTACCATGTCAATAGTGAGTTTTAATTCCTTGGACTGACCCATTATTTCCTTTATAGCTTCATATTTCATACTGTCATCTCCTCTAAACATATATTACACCTCTACCAAATGAACTCTTACACCTTTATCTTGTAAACTAGTCAACATTTGCTTTTGTATGGAGTCATCGGTAATAATATCGTCAAGTTCATCAAAGCTTGCTACTATAGCTGCACCACCTGGCTTGAATTTGGTGCTGTCTGCTAGAACAAAAACTCTATCTGCAGCAGCCATGCAGGCACGATATGTAGCTACAGCCTCTGGATCATTTGTCATAAGTCCATGAGCTTCATGTATATTAGTTGCTCCTACGAATACCTGATCTGCTCTCAGTCTTTCAAGACCAGCTATGGTAAGTCCACCACGTACTTCTAATTCTGATGGATTTACTATTCCACCCAATAATATTACTTTTATATTTTCTTCATTCATTAGATCATTAACTACGGGTATGGAACTGGTTATCACCGTAAGTTGTTTACCCTGCAGATATGGGCACATAGCATGAACTGTACTGCCACCTAATAGGATAATCGTCATGCCTTCTTCAATTAGCGATGCTGCCTTAAGAGCAATAGCTACCTTCTCACGAGACATCTGATCTTTACGATTAACTATGTTCTGTTCAGAAAAATCTATATCTTTTAATACAGCACCACCATGAAAGCGCTCTACATAATTAACTTTTTCTAATTGCCTCAGAATCCTGCGTACAGTACTTTCACTCAGGAAAAATACAGTTGATAGCTCAGATACAGTTACTCTCTTTCTTGCAGTAATATATTCAACTACATCTCTATATTTTGCTAAAATGTTCTGACTCATATTTATCCCTTTTCACTTATTTCACCCGATAGGCTAGTAAGATAACCGTAATGCATATAGAAGCAACTAGCACAACAGGTTTATTCGATTTTTCATGTCTGTATAGTAACACAAATATCAGTCAACTTCAACCTTATATGATTATCTTTTGCTTACTTTGACTGATTTTGACCGTTTCTAATTAACAATAAGCAAAACAAGAAAAACCCTATGGAATTTCTATTCTATTATTTCCATAGGGTTATTTTCAGTTTAAGCTCTATTATTCCGCAATTGCTTCCTTAATACTATGTTACAGTATTTTCCCATAGATAAAACTAACGTATATCTATATGGACATCGCCGGCCTCCTCCAACAGGAGCTCTTTGTCTATCAGTATACCACCTCTCCTATAGGGATTTGACAGAGGTTTTCCATTGAGTGTCTTGCCATTTCTGCTGATTTCCAAGCCACTATCTCCATTTCCGCTTATTCTATAGACAAAGGTAATATACTGACCAAAGCAGTTGAAGGTAAAGCGCAGGCCATCCATTTCAGGTGGAAGAACTGGATCTATAATCAATCCTTCCTTATCAAAACGTATACCCAATATATTGGATATCAATTGATTGAG
>JAWLDD010000029.1:0-13928 GCA_041686815.1 Candidatus Atribacteria bacterium
AGTATACCCATAAGACTTCCCCCTTCTCATGTCCCGCTTCAATAAAGTAGCCTATTGACTTTATTTTACACGATACCCTTTATAAAGTCAGCATTTTTCTCCAATATACATAATCATAATTAAGCATGGGTTATCCTCTCCCCACAACACCGGGATGCGCTCGAGGGGCCTAAAACCCATCGCCTCATAGAACTTCCTTGTACGGGCGTAGTTTTCGTCAGGATGGGACTCATCTAAGGTTTTAACCTGTAAAAACTCATAACCACGCTCCCTACACCATTCTATAGCACCACTTACCAGAGTCCTGCCGATACCTTTCCCATGATAATTTGGGTTAACTCCCATTACATATATCTCTGCTGTATACTGATTGTTTTCTTTTATTGCTATAAAACCAACAGCCTTTGATTGGGAATATAATGCAAAGAAAGGCATCTCACTGCTATAATGGATATAATCCTTTACTGCTTCCGGTATACCAAACCACTCCGGTAGTCTTCCTAATATATCTGCAGATATTTTCTTCTTTTGCTGCGGTTGGTTTATTTGTTTTAACTCCATAGCTCACCCCACCAATCCCATTATTCCATGCCTTTTATTTCACCATAAACTTTTCCCATTTTATGAAGGTATGCCCATCAAAATCCATACATAGGATAAAAGGCATAGTTCACATCCATAGTTCAATACACCCCTTGTCTGATATTTTAATGGGTTTTTCTTAATATCTGAAATCGTCTTTTACCAATTTGTTGTTTTTCTAATGATGCAAATTTCTCGTTTCTGATTTTCTGTTTTTTATTCATGCAAAGACCAATAATAGTATCTGAAGAAGAGACCTTATAGAGTGCATCTAACAACTTATCTATAACGTTCTCTTCATTTCCTTCCCAACTCACCATATTCCCATATGGAACATCAGCAATAATGATATCCGGCTTTATCTCAAGATCAATAGCCTTTAATGCATCACATTGAAAAACCTCATAATCAATATTGGTTTTAATCAGACCTTTAAGTTTAATTGCACTTTGCTTTGCTTCAATATGGGATTGCTTTTGATAACTTTCTATCATCTGTTCAATTTCCAGTATCCGTTTATCCATTCCTACTTTACTTAACAAAGATAAGTTCTTTTTTGCAACATCAAGTATTTCTATATCTATATCGCTTCCAATAATTCTACCAATGGTATCCTGATTTAAAAAACCCAAAACAGTGAGTAAGTATCCTCCACCACAGCAACAATCGTATAAACAAATATTGCTCTTTTTAGGTGAGTACTGCAAACATCTCCCGTATATTTCCTGTGCCAATCTTACTGGGAAGTTTGTCATACCTTTTACATTATACAAGACACGCCCAGCCGACAAATCTTCATAATTCTCATTTTTACCATATCTATATTCCATACGAAAACCTCACTATCCAATTAAAACTCAGCTACACATGTTGACTTTACCGCTTCTAGGAAATCTTCAGGCGCTTTTGCAAAACGTAACATTTGAAAATCCTCTTCAAACATGTGGGTACCTATTTAAACCAGTGTATGGTAGTAATTTTATCGTATGCCTTCCATGCAAAACACGTCCCGACAGGAATATGGTTTTTATCACAAACAAATAAACATTTTTCAAAAAATAAATCCTCTTTGCTTGCATAAACGTCATTGAAAAACTTCGTCATATAATCTTTATATTGCTCAGCCGTCTTCTCATCATCAAAGGGCATCTTTTTCCATATATCTAGTTCATTCCTTCTACAAGGTCTTACATGATATCCCTTTGGCAAGTCAGTAAGAGCGCTAGTATTCAATTTTTTGCACATCATAAATAGGTTTTTATCAGGAATTTCTTTTTCCATAACACAACTCCTCATAAAATCTTATAGGCATTCACTATCACAAATAAACAAAATTTGATTTTTAAAGGGCTATTTTATTATTTCTAATCCGTTCTGCTAAATCTTTTACTTTCTCTTCAATTCTCAAAGCAGTTTTTCTAAATTCCTCTTCATCCTCGCCAGTGGGATCATCTAATCCCCAATCTTCTTCATGATTGGAAGGCAAATAAGGGCAGACAACGTTACAGCCCATGGTCACAACTATATCAGCCTTTGGTATATCTGAAATTAGTTTGGAATATTGGGTTTGATTCATGTCTACACCATATAAATCCTTTATTGTTTTTACCGCATCTTGGTTTATGGTGGGTTTTGTTTCGGTACCTGCAGAATAGGAATCAAAAACATCTGAAGCAAATAGCTTGCCTAGCGCTTCTGCCATTTGGGACCTACATGAATTGTGTACACATATAAAGGCTACCTTAGGTTTCATATTCATTCGCACCTTCCATTAAATCTTTTTTTCTTTGTTTCTTACTCCTTCTAGTAGAAAATCTAATGTAACATGCTGTTATGTATCTAATTCGTAGTAGTATAGCACATGATTATCTGTATCATATATGGCAATGGTGAAATTAAACGACATGCGGTTGAATAATTCTGCATCATCTTTTTCATTTCTGCTTTCCGAGTGCCTATCGCTGTAATAAGGAAAGTAGATAGAACCACCAATACACATAAACATATCCTTTTCATTTTTAATCTACCTCTATAAATCTCCTAAATATTGCTTATCGCAATAGGTCTACTAATTAGTCAACAGGTCTTGTCATTTCATTCCCTTTTTCATCAACAACAACTATTTCAGCAGTAGAATTTTTATATAATTCATAGGGGGTTTTTAGCCCTTTCCCGTATTCGACATAATGGTAATCACCATTATACCATATAACATTTGTGTCATTTACATTGAATTGAAATTTGGCAATCACTTTACTATCTGAATAAAAGGAATACTTGCTTGGCATACCTATACCTAGATCGTCTTCTGGAACCTTCTTCCCAAGTTTTGCACTATTAAAGGTATCGATTAAGGATTTTATTTCCTCGGGATCTGTAATAGTTTTGCTATCTGCACCATACTCGGGGTTCCCCATTGCAGTAACGATTTGAATTCTATCAATGTCCGAATATACTAGCTGCTCTTTTAATAGCAATTTATCAGAACAACCAACGAATAATATCATCAATAATGATATTATTAATATGAAAATAATGTATCTATGCATATATAACACCCCGTAGTATTCTAACTTATACTATATAGACTCTCAAAACTTGAAAAAGTTTCACGATTTTCAAGTTCAAAGGGTAAGAAAAAAGGGGGAAAGTGCCCCCTAAATTCTGCTAATAATATCCTGAACCTTCTTGGACTTGAATAGCTTTATCACACCATACACTAAGACCACACCCACACCAAGTTTCACCATTAGATTAATAGCAATTAAAAATATTGCTCGAATAGGCAAACTTGTTGGTCCCCCTATTCTATAGGAATAGGTACTAACAACATCCGATGATAGTTGGGTAAGTATTTGTAACATTTTAACACCTCCTTCTATAGGCCGTATGGCTATAAATAGCAATTTACAATTTTTTATGTTACTGGATGCCAAAATCATAAATCTTATATGAGCTATCTCTAGCAGTTTTCCCAAGGATAAAACTTCTATTATAGGTTCCATCACACCATTGTGGTCCTTGCGCAATAGCTTTTTTTGACATTTTTTAGTGTAATCTACAATATGTTTCTTCTGATGCTTCTTCTGACATTTGAATCTGAGTACATGAAGATGCATATATACTTATGAAAATTAGACAGACTAAAATAGCTAATTTTCTCATTGGAGTGACCTCCTTGATCCTAACTGTCAAACATTACAGCTACTATCTACTATCGGTTATCCCATTGATTCTTTGTTACCTCTAAATATGTTTCTCCTTCTTCAAGAAAATCTGGCCTGGGTTTCGATACAAAACCCAATTTCTCATAAAGCTTCCATGCTTTAATATTATCAGGATGTGGATCTACATAGACTAACTTTGCATTTCCTTCATTAAAAGCTTGTTCTATGGCAAATGCAAGTGCTTTATAGGCAATACCTTTACCTCTCGCTTTAGGGAACAGTTTAATATCCAATGCTGCAGCACCATTATCACCTACATTATAGAAAGTCTCACCGCAGTAACCTAGATCATCTTTAGTTGTCTCTTTTATTGTTATCTTTTCCTATCCCAATTCTCCCTATAGCGTAATGACATTATACGGTTTCTAAGTTACAGATGCCAGAATCAAAAATGATCATTTCACTTTTAAATATTCTTCTATGGCTTTAATTCTATCTTTTCTGCCCCGTTGAATCTCTATCTTATAGCGTTCTTGTATAGGCTCGACCTTTAAAGTATAACCATTCCATTGAACCGATGTATATGAATGATTTTCTTCATCTCTGCTATCATCGGCTACAACATCTATCATTACTCCGTCAATACATAATCGCCCAAAATACCTTACTATCCAAGTCCCCTTATTATCAACAAATGGTTCAATCAAATAATCTCGAAAGTTAAGAGCTTTTTTCCAGTTTCCTTTACCTCTAAACATTGACTCTCCGAGCCTTGAAAAGTTCTCCATTATGAGTTCTTTGTCACTAATTGTATTAGGATAGGTCTTTATAAACTTGTTACCAACCTTATTAAACCATGCAGCTTCGGTACAATACTACATGTACGACACAGTTTATAAATAAAGCTCTCTAATAAGAGTTCGTTACTATATACTTATCACAGTAGGAAAAATGCTATTATGCCTGCGATTCCAACCAATGTAAAAATACAACCTCGAATGCGAGTTGTCTTAATATAGAAATCAGAAGGTTCAGTAGCATCGTAGGATTTCCATGATTCTGTTATTTGCCACCATATATCAGGCTTAACTAGCATTAAAAGGCCTGTAATCAAGATAAAAATACTTAGCAAGAGCATCATATAGATTAATCATTCCTCTTTGTTTTTATCATTAGGGTATATTATAAACAGAATATGAATATTATCTTTGTTATGATTCATTGCTGTAAGGTTATATTATGATTAAGAGTATTTAATGTTCTTCTAATACCTATTTATATCAATACTTATAATTCAATACTTATAATGCTGTAAGTAAAATTATACCATGATCATGATGCATGCTCAACAGTTTAAGACAAAATAATCAGAAAATTTGCCTACTAGCTCTAATTCAGAAAAGGAATTAGTCTTTGAAATAAGTATAAAAGCTAAGTTCTGTGCAGAATAATATATGTATATAGATATATAGACTTTAGCAAAAGAGGATGTTCTTATGAAGAAGAGAGTAATATTAGGAATGAGTGGAGGAGTTGATTCATCAGTTTCTGCTCTGCTCCTTAATAAGGCAGGTTATGATGTTATCGCCCTTTTTATGAAGAACTGGGATGAAAGAGACGAAGATGGCGAATGTACAGCAACAGCAGACGCTGAGGATGCTAGAAGAGTAGCTGGCCAATTAAATATTCCCTTTTATACTATAAATTTTGAAAAAGAATATTGGGATAAGGTGTTTACCTATTTCCTTGATGAATATAAAAAAGGAAGAACGCCTAATCCCGATGTAATGTGTAATCAAGAAATTAAGTTTAATGCCTTTTTAAACTATGCATTGAAATTAGAGGCTGATTATATAGCCATGGGACATTACGCACAGGTAGAGAAAAGGGAAGAAGGTTACTACCTTCTTAGGGGAAAGGATAGGAATAAGGATCAAAGCTATTTTTTATCAAGAATAGGACAAACAGCTCTTTCTAAAGTTATTTTCCCCGTAGGGCATCTAGAGAAAAAAGAGGTTAGACAATTAGCAGAGGAACATGGTTTATATACTGCCAACAAAAGGGATTCAACAGGAATATGTTTTATAGGCGAAAGGAACTTCAATGAGTTTCTTGATAGATATCTTCTAACAAAAGAAGGAGATATAATAGATACGGAAGGGAATAAAATAGGTAAACATACCGGACTTATTCACTATACGTTGGGACAAAGAAAGGGGATCGGTATAGGTGGTATAGGAACAGGAGAACCTTGGTTTGTAGTAGGCAAAGACTTGAAAAATAATATACTCTATGTTGCGCAAGGTAAGAATCACCCGGCTCTTTATTCCATCTCATTAATTGGAGAATCACCTGTGTGGATATTAGGTTATCCTCCTAATATGCCACTAAAATGCACAGCTAAATTTAGATATAGGCAACCGGATATACCTGTAACAGTAGATATATTAAAAGATGGAAATCTTCATATAAAATATGATAAACCTGTAAAAGCCGTAACTCCAGGACAAGTGGCAGTATTGTATCAAGACGAAGTATGTCTTGGAGGTTCTATAATCCAATCTACAGAACCACTGGATAAAAGATATTCATATTAAAATGAGGGGTCTGAAAATATATTCTATAAAATAGAACCCCTCTTAATTGAAATAATATAGACCGAATCTAAAGATTCAAGATTAGACTAATTTATTCCGAAATGTCTGTGTCACTTCTATATTCCAAAATATCTCCTGGTTGACAGTCCAAAGCTTTACAAATAGCATCCAAAGTGGATAATCGAATAGCTTTTGCCTTTCCATTTTTTAGTATGGAAATATTAGCCATAGTTATTCCAACTTTCTCCGAAAGCTCAGTGACGCTCATTTTTCTTTTCGCTAGCATAACATCTATATTGATTATAATTGCCATGTTTTCACCTCATACCGTTAAATCATTTTCTGTTTTTATATCTATGGCGGTTTTTAGCAGTTTCTGAAGCACAGCAGCAAATAATGCGATTATCACTGAAGCAAAGAGAGGCATCATTCCGAATACTATAAGACCTGGAGCATCTTCTTTTTTTGCTACGATATAAACAAATGGCATTATTACCGCATATATAGAACTAATTGTGATTGCACAGTGTTTTATATGCTTTAAGGCCCTTACAGATAATTCAGAGAAAGCAATATTTTTGTCGATATAGCCTAAAAGTCTAAGGGCATTATACAAGGCTATAAAAAATGGTATGGATGATGCATAAATACCTGCTACTATGGGATATAGTATATGAGCATAATTGGGGTTTACTGGATTTTTTATTAGCCAAGGCAATCCCAATACGCATACAGTAAGTACTGGGAGTCCAATAATACATACAGCAATCTTTAAAAATAGTGTTTCTCGTTTCATTAAAAGCACCTCGCTTATTTATTGTTGATTTCATTTTAGCACATATTTTATCGTATTTCAATAAATATTTACCATAGACCGATTAATATTTATCTTAACCAATCACATCTACTTCAATTAAGATTCTTCGTAAATAAAAAATAAGAGCCTTCCCTGTTGTGCGAGAAAGCCCTATCCAATCTGTAACCCTTAATTGTCTCTTAATATCTTTTTATTCTTAGAATTTGACTTTAGGCTGCTAGATTAATATGTATCTAATTCACTTCTTACCGATAAATAATAGATGGTTGCTTGCACCCAAAAATTCTGGCTTTTCACAAGTATAAAGATGATATCTTAGCCACTGTTCATAAGTCTCATCATTCATTTGGTTAATTTTGTCGCTAAGTAACTCGCTCATACCATCTGATGCAATTTCTTTTTCAATAATTACTCCAGATTGTTCTAGTAGCTCTCTTGCCCCTGATACTGTATCAAATACAAATGGAAAATCCTCAACTTTAAACGTCTCTTTATCGTAGCGACCAGTTTCCATATAGCTGGGATCGTAGAGCATAGTTTGTGTTGTAATAACCATATCGTTGTTAATGAATGCAAAATACATCCTTCCTTGACTTGAACAGATCCTAATAACCTCTTTTATGCATGCAACCCTATCTGCAGGTTTTTGCATATGATATAAAGGACCTAGACATAAAACAATATCAAAGGATTCACTTTCCATAGACTTAAGTTGTTCCAAAGCATCTCCGTGAACTACCCTTAAATTCATCATATCTGTTTTAGCTTTCTCCATCGCTTGAACATGTTTTTTTACCGGTTCAACTGCAACAACCTCATAGCCCTTTTCTGCAAAATAGAGACTATATCTCCCCGTTCCAGCCCCCAAGTCCAGGATTCTCATACCTGGTTTTAAATCACGCTCTATATATTTTACCGTTGTAATAAATTCAATCTTTGTAGCCTTGGAATCTAGACGGGTAGACTCATCAAAAATATCATATATTGCCTCTAACCTCTCAAATTCATCCTTCATTTTATAGATTTCCTCAAATTCCATTACCAACTCTCCTTATCATTTCAAGGTGATAACGTTACTTCCTATCTAAAATAGGTATCGCATAAAATATCGTAGATTTCTTTCAATAGTAAATTCGCTTTATCATATTCCTAGGATCCACTATATTAAAAAGTCCATTGCTTTCTCGTATTATGTAATCTATATATCCTAAAGCATCATTTCTTCTTTGGAAAATAGAATTGTAATAAGACTTTTTGTTATTTTCCCGAGATCTCATAGATTCTCTAATGATCTTATGCCATCTTTGAGGAACATTCTGTAATGCATACTTGCCTGCCTCAACCTTTGACACTATATCCCTTTCTTTGAAGGTGTAATATTGACGCGTAACACCCAAAACTCCCCATTCAACTAATTTGGGACTAATAAATAAACCTATGTATTTTATAGAAGGAAATTTCCTACAATCATTAAGCCAATTAAGCCAATAAGTGTTTAAATTATCTAGCATTCCATTAATTAAGATATCAAAATCTACTGTATAATCCAATTTTCTTGCCTCTTGTCCTTTTATAGTTATGCCATACTTTTTTAATTGGAATGCGTCAATTGAGTCCCTATGAAACTTTTCAAAGCCTACAAACTTTCCATCATTAAATCTCAGGCATGGAATTTGACTCTTTGCCCCTTATGACTGTAAATCGCTATTCACCAAGTACATTCCATCTAAAATTGTTTTATGGTATTTCTTGTGCATATCACTATGGATTTTCTTCAAAATATTAATGTCTGTTTCTGTGGCCTTTCTTTTCATAACTACAATAAAATCAATATCACTCATCTTGTAATCAAATGCTCCCAAAGAAACAGAACCATAGATGTAATATGCCTCAAGAAAATTGGGTAGATTTATTTCAATCATTTTAATATGCTCGTCTACAATTTTTTTAACTTCATTAGGAATACTCTTCATGGCTCTTACCCTCGATAAATGATTATATAATGTTAGGATCTACTTTACATTTTAACTTCCCTTTTTATAGTTCTATTGAAACAGCACGATTAATTGCATCCGCGGCTTTATCTTCTATGCTAATTAGGTTATTATAACTAATATTGAGTACTACACTAAACTTAGCTTTTTAATAGCCTGCTCTACATCTGGTAAGAAAAAAATATCCTTTCCCATGTTGCTCTCGTAAATAAAATCTCTTAAGCTCTTACTGGTATAAACAGAAAAGTCACCTACAATGGCTATCTTTACATGATAATTAATAAACTTCTGTAGTATTTCGCCTGCAAGCTTGGTTTTCAAATCAAAGAATTCCTCACATATTGATGATTTGTTTATAACTATGCGATAACAGCCTGTCTCAAAGCCTACAGTCGCTATTAAATCTAGTGCTGATTGAACATCCTTTATCAATATATCACTGCTTCTTACAATAGCAATTTCAATATTGTTTTCTACAATGGTATCTATTCTCATAGTTTTCCTCCATTTCCATAGGGAGTGGTCTTAGCATAGAAATCAGCTTGGTTTCCGCAAGATCTTCTCCATGGTTTTTCCCTTTGCTAATTCATCAATTAGCTTATCCAAATAGCGAATTTCCCGCATCAATGGTTCTTCGATATTCTCTACTCGAACACCACATACTACACCTTTGATCAAAGTCCGTGCAGGATTCAATTGAGGAGCTTCCGAAAAGAAGGTTTCAAAGTCTGTCTGCTTTTCCAGTTGCTTATCTAACTCCTCCTGGCTATACCCCGTTAACCAACGGATAATTTCATCGACTTCTGCTTTAGTACGCCCTTTCTTCTCTGCTTTTGAAATATAGTGGGGATACACTTTTGCAAAACTCATTGTATAAATTTTATGCTTGGACATAATATACCTCCATAATTATTTCTGCATACCTCTATTTTACACAATATAGACTGTAAAAGCACCTAAATTGTAATCAATGAAAGAATTTTTACTTTTGACTTATTTGTAGTTTGAATGGATTAATTTAGTTATCCTATAGAAAATTAGTGTATAATACAAATATAGAAACTACATATTTTAAGGATGATAATTTATGCCTAAAACAGAACGCTTTATTTATTTGGCGTATATATATGCCCCTTATATTTTGTTATTGATTTCGTTAATAACTAGGCTTCTGGGTAAATGGAATGAAAAAAGGGGAAAAGACTCAAAAAGCTATTTTAGAGTTAGCTCTTTGTCCTTCATTAGTGGTTAAATTGAAGGAGGACTCCGTATTTGCTTTCTATTACAACAAAAGCAGTATTTATATCCCCCATTAAAATCCGTTCATTAATACTGATTCGCTATATTTATTAAGTTTCATGTTAACCCACCTACTCCCTCTGGTTCTTCACTTGATGTTGAATATGAGGACTATATACAGTATGGTTTATTGAGACAATCCCCCCTGACTTGTCAATTTCAAAGATAACTGCTTGAAGCATTTCACTGCTTCCTGGATTGATTGAAGTAGTCTCTCCTATTCGTTCACTCCACATATGTGACATTCTTGGCGCTTCATGAATATGTCCATGCAGGGTTAGGATTGGCTGTACTCTTTCTATAGCTTTACGCACTGCCTTGCTCCCACAGCAAATATTATCATAATTTCTATCTAAGATACCCCCAAATGGAGGGCTATGGATTACCCATATAGCTTTTTTATTATTAAGTATACACAAATCTTCCTCAATACTTGGTAAACTATTTAGAAAATCAGGAGAAACCAATTCTAGTTCATTATTCTCATTAGAAAGTAGACATGGATCTTCTAAAACAATAGAGTCTTCTTTTAAGTCCCTTCTTTCCCAATCCTTAATTTTAAAGGGAGAAGGTGGTATACAGCTATATCCAATAAACTCGATGCCGTTTATCATTGTTCCATCTAGAGTAAGAAAATGAAGGGATTTAGAATCATTCATTTGTTTTAGATAATTTATGGATAAAGACCTGTCACAATTCCCAGGTATGATGTATACCGGAGTCCCTATCCTTTCTAAAAAACCACAAAAATATCCCTCAATAAATTCTATCTGCGGTTTGCTATAAGGTGAATAAGCAAATAAATCTCCTCCGATAATAAGTGCATCTGGCTTAACAGAGATCATTAGACCTTCTAAACTGCTATACAATAGTTTATTGCCATGCAGATCAGATACAAAAAGGAATCTCATATAATATCTCCCTTGTTTTGTTTCTTTAGTTGTTCTCTCTAATTTACTGTAATGCTGCAAGATACTCCAAGACTTTTTCCGCTATATATTCATGTTCAATATTATGAACATAGTGACCGCACTCGAGTTGTATCAGCTGTGCACCGTTTTGGGCTGCAAATCTCTTTTGACAAGGTATCCAGTATTCACCGATTTCCTTTCCGTCTGATACAAACATAAGTATAGGTAAATCTAGAGTCCGACCAGATTTGACTACCTCAGCATTATTGTACACCGCTTTCCCTTCCAGTATATAGTCAATATTTACGGCATTTTTGTACATCAACAGTTTTTGCTGTTCAATTTCATGTTCCGTTAGTGCAGTTTCATAAAGTGAGTAAACACCCGGTATCCTGTGCAGCCCCAGCCAAACAGATAATCGTCCCATATACATTAGTTGGTTGATGCTTGAAAAATTGAAGTACTCATAACTTTCTGGTACAGCCATATCAAGCCCAATAATGGCCATTACCTCCTCAGGATACTGCTGTGCCCAATAAATAGCTTCTAAACCAGACATGGAATGTGGTAACAATATATATGGTCCGTTTTCTCCTGCAAGGGCCAACCCCTGCCTGACCTCGTTGAGCATGGTATCAATATCACGTTCTACTTCATAGATCTCAGAATATCCGTATCCTGCTTTTTCAACCACTGCTATTCTGTATTCATCCGACAGAATACTATATAAGGCCTTGAAGTCGTAAACAGGCGCAGCTGTTCCAGAGCCGGACATAAAAACTAAAGTGGGCTTATTGTCTTTCTCGCCCTCGGCATAAATATGTATTTTATGACCTTTAACTTCCACAAGCTTTCCATTTGGAACGATCTTATTCGCTTCGTAGCCAAGGGAAATATGATGGTAAACAGTTGTTATTGATAAAAATATAAGAATGATACATAACAATATCAAAAGTAGCTTGCCCGTTCTTCTGAGTATCTTTTTCATTTGGCCCTCCATCTCCGGATTATGCTTATAATGCCTTATACAATTTGGGTTTTGTCCTCTTATCTGCTTAAATCAAATTCATTTCTAATAGGGCATAATAAATTCCATCATGGTTATTATCACAGGTATGCATTTTTATTCTCTTCTTCAACTCATCAGGAGCATTTCCCATAAGAAATCCAAATCCAACTGATTCTAACATTTCAACATCATTGTAATTGTCGCCAAAGGCAATGGCATTTTCTAAAGGAATATCCCATATAGAACATAATTTCTTAATGGCATCAGCTTTAGATATACCATTTTCCATAATTTCTAATAATATATCAGAAGACTTGACAATAGAGTAGTTCGGAAAAGCTTCTTTTAATTTTTCTTCTATCTCCAGTATTTTCATAGGATTACATATACATAAAATCTTATTGACTTCATGATCTGTGATAGAATCAATGGAACCTTGTGTAGCATTTGCTCTAACTATTGTTTCTTCTCTAACTATCCTTGGATCATTTTTATCTTTTACAATCCATTCATCAAGGGAATAAGCACACCAACTCATATCAAAATGATTTTTTTCAATAAAATCTATGATCCTTTTTGCATTAGGTTTATCTATTCCCTTGTGAAAAAGCACATTGTTTTCTTCATCTAAAATCAAGGCACCGCTATATGAAACAATAGGACATTTGAAACCATATTCCCTAAGTATTGGGTAAATACCCGATGGACTTCGTGCAGATACAATTACAAAGGGTATACCACTTTTCTTAAGTTCCTTAATAGCTTTTTCTGTTAATGGTGTTATTTTATGTTCTGAATTTAGTAAAGTACCATCCACATCACAAAAAACAATTTTATCCAAAATCTTTTCTCCTGTTCTATGTTCCAATACTACTGGTATCCATTATCATTATGTATAATCTATTATCTAGTATAATAAATTTAATCTTTCTCTTTTTATCCGTTAACTCTATGAATACGTCTTGAACAGCTCCCACTTGTATTTGTCTACTATTACGCAATTTATAAATAATTCGACATAATTGATTATTAAGACTTGTTGGTAATCTACCGGTTATTAAATTTCACGAAATTTTCACCGGGATTATTGACATAGATATATATCCGAAGGTTAAAAACAACCCAGTAAGTGCAATAATACAAATAATAAAGACAGAAACTACTGCAATATTGCTCATTAAAATACGTTTCATAGATGCACAAAATTCTTGGATCACTTTAACATTAACAGCAAAAAATAAGATATATACTACACTGGTTTTAAAAGAAAACATGCCAGAAACCAATATATAGCTTAATATAATAAATTCTATTGATTCGAAGATAATGTTTATTGCTTTCATTAATAAACTTGTTTTTTCATCACTCAACTTAAGGCCCCCTAAAAAAGTTTGTTTTTCTTGTTTGGCATTAATATACTAATACGTAGTATCTATATAAAAATATCCATGATTAAGTCAAGTCCAAAATAGTGTGTAAATTACCTCGGCGGTAAAATATTTTGCAGTTTTTAGAAGCAAAATTTTGTACCTTGAAAAATATAAGCGTTTAT
>JAWLDD010000030.1:0-13812 GCA_041686815.1 Candidatus Atribacteria bacterium
GGCTTTATATCCTTGTGATACAAATTTCGCCTTTCCATTGTGGATAATATATCGAAAAGGTTTATCATCCACCTTATAAACTGCATTTCCGGTACATGCATTTTCTCCTCAAGGCTAGTACCTTGAATCCACTGCATAACAATATATAAGGTAGATTTATCCTCATCAAAATAGGTTGAGTAGATATTGGGAAGGTATATAGTCCTTTCGCTTATCTCCACCATTGCACGTACTTCAAGCATGGACCTTTGAAGCTTTGCTTGAATCTCTCTTGGGCTATCCCCGTCTATCTTTATGATCTTTATACAAACGTTCCGGTTCAGCTCCAAATCCTGAGCCCTATAGATCACACTGTTATCCGTTTCAATCTTTGAGTCTTCAATAAACCTGTATCTGTGTTCCTTTGTATATGCTATCTCCACAGTCTTACCTCCTCATCTAAAACCAATTGTACTTCTTCTATATCGCATCTGTATTTAGGTGAATCGGCGATCATCATATCTATTAGGTCAAGCAGATCATCAGTCAGTTCAAGTTCTTCCAGTTCCTCTATATCTACAATATTTGCGTCCAGCCTTGCAACTAGAATATCGCTAAACAAGATGCCTAAGGCATATATATCCATCTTTTCCCAATTAGCTCGTGAGGTATCTGTGATGCTATTCCATTCCGGTGCTAGATATTTTTTCTGTTTCAGCTCTTGTAGCCTCTCTTTGGCTTGGACTGCATCCACAAATATGGTCCTTAAGTCGTCACCTATATCTATCTTGGCGAAGTCAAACTTAGTTACATAAGGCACCCACTCTCTTCCAAAATCGCATACATATATACTTTCATAGGTTAGTAACCTATGGTAAATAGGCACCTCTGATCTATGTAAATTATAGAAGCAATCTGCAATCCTTTTGCACATCCTAATTCTCTTGCCCATATCCAGATCCTTTAATAGGCTTTCGGTTAGCCTTTTGGGTTCTCTGTTGAAGATATATGCTATTATATAAAAACTACTTCTATTATCGTCATAGGGAATGAGCTCCTCAACTCTGGTCATACCCTCAGGGACACTGCTTACCGAAAACTTAGATGCCTCTACAAAGGTATCGGTGTTTCTCAAAAGGAATTTCTCATTTAAATCACCCTTATTGTACAGGCGCAAAATAGCATAAAAGGCCTTATCCCCTCTGTAATCCAAGGTATAACCGACAAACTCCCTTATACATTTGGACCTGTGGGTATCGCTGGGAACATAGGATTCCTCGATATAAAACCTTTCAATAGGCATAAACTCTTCCTTAAATCCAGGGGTATCATTGGAAATTCTATTGCTATAATACTTTTTTAAAAGTGAATGATATCCTCTAAGGCATCTGCATACATGTAAATAATCTACCCTCACGTCTGTCGGCCTTACCTCTGCATGAGAACATGCATTGCCAAACCTTCTTAGAAAATCGTAATAATCCATTTCATTAACAGAGCGGTTTTCATAGACAACCCTAACCTTTCCTAAATGGGGTAAAATAGGATTATCTCTTAGCGATTCATCCTGGGCTAAGTAACCGACACTTCTCAGAAAGTATTCATCCCGCAAGGATTTTATCTTTTCATATAGATCCATACTGCTGGGAATCTTAGATTCCAGGTTGCATCTCTTTATTGTACCTGACACGATGAGCTCTAAGGCTTCCCTAGTTAAACGTCCGCATTGCCTAAAGTCCGTTCTAGCAACCTTCTCTGCTGAAGATAATATGTCGTATAGCTCTTTGTCGATATTGTGTAAAAACCAGAAATTGCCCTTTGCCTTAACATCCTCTATAAATCTTGCATTCTCCAACATCGATCCCTCCAATATAACTGTAAATGCTAGACAATAGATGAAACATCATAACTTATACTATATAATTCTACACGATAATTGCTTATGTGCTAAATTATACCATAGAAATCTGCTATATTCAGCAGTTTATTAATGAAGCCCATACACATAAAAAGAACAGAGCTGATTGTATAGCTCTGTTCTTTTTATGTGCCATGTGTGCCATGTGTGCCATGGGTGTGCCATGGGGACAGGTCCCTTGGCTCAAATTTTTATCTTTGATTATAACGATCCAAAGCCACTTGTTGGATATTTATTGCTTCTTGTATTCCCATACTCTCAAGAGTAGAAATATAACTATCCCAGTCACTATCAATATCTTCTCTTCCCAATAAATATGATAAGGTTTTCTCTTTTACAAAAGTATCAATCTCTGTCATCATCTGAGCAAACTTACTACTCTCTTCGGCCGTTAACGAAATGGGAGGCATCATGCCACTTGTATCTGATGCATTCCAAATATCACAGGTTTCCCGCTGTATAGGATACTTCAACAAGCGCTGCTCACGGACTCTAGGATCATGACTATATGATCCCCAGGAACATCCAGGAGAGTACTTTCCTAATGCAACAGATACCCCTAATTCAGAATTTCGTATTTCTTCAGATAAAAGAGGATATCCATCAACCCAATCCCAACTTTCTCCTTCTATACCGAAGTTTATAATCATATGGCCTTCTTCACTATAGTGAAAATCTAGCCACTGAGCTGCTTCTTTCGCATATTTTGAGGTTGCAGAGATTGCTGCCCCATAGTTGCCATAACTTGTATTACGCCCTTGGAAATTTTTGGGCTTCTCTCCAGGATTCTACACGGGAAAGTCTAGCCATGTAAGTAGATCAGGATCACCGCCTAATCCCATGATATATCTATCCATTCCCGATCCCAATCCCTCTCTTACAACACCACCACGACTGTCTAAAAATTTAGCGTCATAGAGTTGTTGATCTTGTGATGCAAAGTCTGGGTCAATTAATCCTTCTTCAATCCATTTCCTCATTGTTTTTAGGTATTCCTTATATAGCTCTTCATATGGGCCATAATGTACTTTATTATCAACCTGATAATATCTAGTATGTATACCCCATGCGCCAGATAGATGAGATATAGAAGAGCCTGTATCAGGAGCTAAAGAGAGCAGTGGGATCTCATCCTTTTCATTATTTCCATTAGGATCATTATCACGGAAAGCAACCAGCATATCATACCAATCATCAATTGTTACGGGTTTTTCAATCCCTAACTTTTCTAACCAGTCTGCACGAGCCATAAATCCAAATGTATTGTTTACTATTTGATCAATGAGTAGGTATGGATAGCAATAATAAGATCCTTCATCGGTAGATATCTCCTTACGTATTTCTGGACGTTCATCCAATATCTTAGTAAGATTAGGAGAGTATTTTTCAAAGTATTCCCTCAGATCAAGTATGAGTCCGTCCTCTATTGCCTTATTGGGCCCTCCTGGTACACCAAGAAAATTCCAATATACAATATCAGGAAGATCACCAGAGGATAGCATTAAGTTGAATTGTTCTGTAGCCTGACCTGTTGGTGGATGTAGGAACTTCAATTTAATGTTGGTTAACCTAGTTAATTCCTTATAGGATGACAATTCATTATAGTCATTGGTATGGGCACCTATTTTTGAAGCATCAATTTCAATGAATACTTCCAATTCAATAGGCTCCTCGACTATAGGTAAAGGAATCTCCGTAAGCTTTTCGTCTTCTGCTTCAGTCTTATCTTCAGTTACAGTAGAATCGGATTCTGTTGATTTTGAATCAGTGGGTTCTAGAGTATTGGCCTCAGGATCAGACTTTGAACATCCAATAACTAGTGAAAGTACCAACACTAAAATGATACAAATTATCCGTTTAATTCTCATTTTTTACCTCCTCATTTTTATTGTAACGTTATTTGATCAATAACGCTTCAAAACGATCTAATTTATCCAGTTGAAGAGTAAGATAACCTTGTTCCCATGAGAAATTGGGTACTCTGCCATCAACAAGGCTCACTATGGAATATGGCTCCTCTGCAAATGGGATCACACATTCAATATTGGATATAGGTGTAGGTTCAAAAAAGCTATTTCCAAAGTGACCATTGTTATTTATTAAATGGAATATCCGTTTTTTATTGTCTTCACTCTTTAACAGTGTTGCTTCTACCGTCGGTGGGATATTGCCTTTTATTGGATTTATACCCATAAGACTTTCATACACTTCCCCTAAGAACAAAAATGTATTCATGTATCCCTGGCGATGGAAGTAACGGCCAGGTAACCAAGGTATATGAATTGCTTTGCCCTTCCCGTAACTATTTATAGCAACAGCTGGTCGACTTGTTTTGTCAAACAATGGATAGCAGCGCTCAGGCGGTCCATATGGCTGGGGAGGTAGAAGATTCAAATATCTTTTCACACTTTCCTTATAATCTACATAGAAATAATCTCCATCTATACTTACAAGGTTGCATTCTCCTAATCGGGTAAATATCTCTTTATTTTCTCGAACAAAATAAGCTCCTCTCACATTGCGACTTACACCTTGATTAACTATACCTAAGCATTCTAATGCAGGTTTCTCCCTGGGTTCATAATACTGATCTCCAAATGATGTTTTACCAGTAGCAAGTAAATTGTTACCCGAGGCCACAAAGTCATCAAGTATCTGTGCAGTTTCCTGATCCATAAACTCTATATTTGGTAATATTGCATTTTTATATTTGGATAAACCTAACTTTTTGACTTCTGAAATAATCATTACATCAAAGAGATGGTGATTTTCAGTAAATGCACGATATAATCCAAAATACTCTGCCATATCACCTGCACCATAACCTCCCCAATGTGCTTCTGTTATGACAACGGTATCGCAATCTCCATGTAGGTTTTTATAGTGTTCTTCATTTTTTTTGTGAAAATTAAAGACTCGGCGTATTCCTTCATAGCCTGATTTGTCCATATGATTATCCAATCTACCTATCAAATAGTAATCTAAAGAACCACCATTTGCGAGATTTTGATATAACCGTAATTCTTGCTGATACGGTGACACAGCAACATGCCTAACAGGAAAGTCAATAAAATCAACAGATGTATTACTTGAAATAAATGTTGGATATGAACCACGAACCCATTTTGTATTTTCGGAACCACTATATTGCCAATGTGGCAGAGGACGATCTAATGCCGTATTAGATTCCTGCCTGATAAATCCACTTTCTTCTGTATACACATCATGGTTAATCAAAATATCTGGTCTTATTGATTTAATGAACTTACAAACTTTTTCGTTGTATTCTTTGGTAGTTTTACGTCTAAATAATAAATACTTCTTATATATAGGATCTTCTTTATTTTCTTCTTTAGGGAGAGGCAATCCATACATTTCCCGAAATCTTTTCTTGCATCCTTGGCATTGACAGATACCATGATAGTTGCCGCTATAGTCGAATGAAACATACCCACCCATGTTGAAAAAAATGCCATCTACATCAAGCTCTTCTAAGGTTTCACGTATTATTTCCAGAGCATATTTTTGTTGATAATCGCTATTCAGGCATACATGAACATCCCCATTATAATCCACAATGTTTCCGTTTTTATCTATAAATGCCCAATCAGGATGCTCCTCATAGATGGAGCGACGAATTTTTGAGAAGTCAGTACGTGCTATAACCTTTATACCCTCTTTATGACATTCCTCAATAATCTCCTTAAGACTGTCACCAGTTAAAAATGGACTTTGATAATGATAAGGAAGTTTCGTTTTATAACTTGCTATAATACCTGAGGTATTAATCATAGCTATAGTTGCATTAAAAGATTTAAGATCAGCTACATATTGTTTTGCATCTATATCCTTCATATCAATCTCGGTTAAGTTAGTTTGAATAAATCGCCAGTTATAACCTTCCCACCATTTACTCATTCAACAATCCTCCTAATCACGTATTTTTTATCCAGTAAACAATATACCTATCCCTTTATAGCTCCTATCATTACTCCTTTCGTAAAATATTTCTGTATAAAAGGATAAACAACCAATACAGGTACAGTAGCTACAATAATTGTAGAATATTTAACCGTCAAACCTACAGGTTCTTTATCCAACGCAGTAGCTAGACCTTCTGTCATGTTTCTAGTATCATTAGCTATGAGAATTTCTCGAAGTACCAGTTGTAGCGGATAATAAGCGCGTTCCCGAAGATATATCATAGCGTTAAACCATGAATTCCATTGTGATACGCTATAAAAAAGCAATATAACAGAAATAACAGCTTTTGAAAGTGGCATTACAATTTTTGTTAGGATAGTAATATCGCCTGCACCTTCGATATGTGCTGACTCTATTAAAGAATCGGGTATGGTTGAGAATGAAGTGCGCATTATTATCATATTATATGCACTCATTGCATTTGGTATAAGCATCGCCCAGCGTGTATCAAGCATGCCCAAGTTACGAACTAATAAGTATGTTGGTATTAAACCACCACTAAAGAACATTGTAAATACAATTAAAAACATAATAGGGTTTTTAAGCAAAACATTCTTTCGAGATAATGAATAAGCACAAGTAATGGTCATAAACATATTGATTGCTGTTCCGCAAGTGACGTAGATCAAAGTGTTTCTGTAACCCGTAGTAATCATTGCATTTTGAAAAACTAGCCGGTAAGATCCTAAAGAGAATCCCTTAGGCCAGAATAACAATCCTTTATGCTTCATTATCTCTATAGGATCAGAAATAGAAGCTAGCAATACATAAAGAATCGGATATAGACAAATAATTGATAAAAATATTAAGAATACCGAGTTGAATATATTGAAAATGCGCTCACCTTGTGTTTCTTTTATAGCCATAAGAATACCTCCCAATATCAGTGCTTCATACTACCATAGGCTGCTCTCCGTGATATTTCGGCTTATCCTGTTGCATGTTACTAGCAAAATAAAATTAATAACTGAGTTGAAGAGTCCTACAGCCGACGCATATGAATAGCTAAATTCAACCAATCCTTTTCTATACACAAATGTAGATATAACATCAGCTTTTTCATATATTGCCGGATTATATAACAACAGAATCTTATCAGATCCAACACTCATCATTCTGCCCATACGGAGAATTAACATTATAACTATAGTAGGCAGTATACAGGGTATCGCTACATGTATTATTTGTTTAAAGCGATTAGCACCGTCAATTTTTGCTGCTTCGAATAATTCTTGAACTGCATTCATTAATGCCGCTAAATATATAATGGAGCCCCAACCAACCTCCTGCCAAATTCCCGAGCCTACATAGATGGGTTGAAACCAAGAAGGTTCAGTCATAAACATTATAGGTTCTATTCCAAATAAGCCTAGTAAATTGTTGAATAACCCTTCGCGTGAAGTAAAATCTAAGATGATACCACAAAGTACAACTGTTGAAATAAAATGAGGTAGATATGTAGTGGTTTGAATGGTACGACGAAATGCTGTATTTTTAACTTCATATAATAAAAGAGCTAGTATAATAGGTGCAGGAAATCCAAATATTAGATCATATAGATTGATTGTTATAGTATTCCTTACAATACGGCCAAGATAGTAAGAATTGAAAAAGGCTGCAAAGTGTTGAAAGCCTACCCAAGGACTATCCAAAATTCCCTTACCAGGTGTAAAGTTTTTAAAAGCTATCTGAGCCCCATACATAGGATAATAATGAAATATAAAGTAATAGCTCACAGCCGGAAGTAAAAGCAGATAAACCATTTTATTCTTCTTTAGATCTTTTAGCAGAATCTCTCCTATAGGAGTTCGTCTGTTTTTTACAATTCGGTTTTGAGGAGTATTGGTTGGTATATCGGACATATTTCTACCTCCTTGTTTTATAAGACAATGAATGTGCTTCCTGAAGCAACTCTGCTATCTATGTATTTTACTGGTAATCTGTTTGTTTATGTAGATTGTCCATTCATTGAACGTTCTATAACATATAATACTTTTTGCAATTAAGACGCCCTAAAAGTTGTTAGCTAGTATATACTATGTATAATTTGTAATAATAATGACCTCTAAGAATTAAAAATTATTTTGATATTAGAAATTTTTTTGCAAGCACAAATACTTTATAAAGCGATAAAAGATATGTTATGCTATGATTTTAAGAAAAGCAGTTGTATATAGGATATTTCAATTATATGAACATAATAAAATGGGGGTAGATCCCTTAGCACATTAATTTTAGACTAGAGACCTATCCCTGTGATTTTTGAGCCCAGTGGCTCACTAGCTCTTCTTTCTCATATATTCCATAAAGCATTGCCAGTCATAACGACTAAGATAATGGGTGCCTTTTCTCAGATGATATCCGATATGACCTTCGTGTAACTTTGCCCCTACCTCAGGAAGTTGATCTTGGGTAATCAAACCCTTTAGTCCAAATAGCTCAAAAACTCTACTTGCAGCTAAACAGCTTAAAAACTCAGATTCAGGGTCAGCCCACTCATCTTCTTGTGCACTAGCAACATATACATACCTGGGAACAATTGCTGATAACAGGAAATGCTGGTCGAATGGCATATTCTCTTCATTATCCATATATTTACGATAATTATCACAAAACCAGTAACCAAACTGGTTAATAATATCCTTAATCCTCTCACCTTTTTTCCCTCTGCTAATAGCTGCACCTGAACATCCCGATTCATTGGAAATTGCCATAAAGAACCGCTCATCTTGAGCTGCACACCATAGGGCAGTCTTTCCTAACCTAGAATGTCCAACCACAGCTACCCTCTCTTTGTCAATCTCCTCCAGGGTCTCAATATAATCCATAACTCGTTGAGCTGCCCAAGCCCACATGGAGATCTTTCCCCAGTCATTGGGTTTACGTTCTCCTTCTTTGTACATCTTAGCCAGTCCCGATGTAAAACTATCATCTTTATCTGCTGTAATATCCTCATAACAAAAGGATGCTGTAGCAAATCCTTGATCAATTACCTCTTCTACTGGAAAATATCTATCTGGTATATCTGCCCTAAATGCAATATGTAAAAACAAGGGGGCTTTGTGTATATCTTTAGATATAATCAAATTTATAGGGAAAGAGCATTGACCTTTAGGGGTATCAAATTTTATCTTTATAACCGAGTGTACAGCTTTTCCAGCAAAGGCGTTATCGTCTTTTTTCAATATGGTTGTATCAATCTTTGAAGGTGCAGGAGGTGAAAAACCGTAGACCTCATTAGAAAGCATTTTAATAATTTCATCCCTGCGGCTATCCCACATTTTAGGATCATCTATGACTGCAGCATTGTCAGAGACCAAAACATCAGGGAGATTTCTCTCTTCTAGCTTCCTATTTAGATAAAACATGTAGACCCCACTCCTTATTTTATATACTTTGACTAGATCTAAATACATCAATTATTGGAACAGACTTGCCATCACTCCACATGCCATGGGGACAGGTCCCTCACATGCCATGGGGACAGGTCCCTTGTCCCAAATGAGCCACGGGACCTGTCCCCGTGGCTCACCCGTGGCTCATTCCCTAACTTTTAGTGGTCTTCCTTCCAATACATATATATGATGAGCAAAACTTCTGGCCTCCTCTAGGTCATGGGTTACAAAGATAACTGTTCTTTTGTCCTGATTCCATAATTTAAGAAAGGACTGTATCAATCCAGTTTTCAGTTCAAAGTCCAATCCCTTGAAGGGCTCATCCATAAGGAGAATGTCAGCTGGATAGGCAAAAGCCCTAGCTATAGCTACACGCTGCTTCATTCCTCCACTAAGCTGTCTGGGGTAATAATCAGTGTATTCCGTTAGTCCCACCATATCTATATATTGGTCTGCAATTTTTTCTGTCTCATGGTTATCATACATTGATTCTAAAACAAATCTTATGTTTTCTTTGACTGTAGACCAAGGCAGCAAGCGATCTTCTTGAAAAATATAGCTAAAGGTCTTACCTTCCAAACCTTTGATGCATCCACTATCATACTCTTCCAATCCAGCAATAATATTTAATAGGGTTGTCTTACCGCAGCCAGATGGTCCAAGAATCCCTGTTATCTTTTTATCTTCAAAAACCAAGCTAAAATCCTGACAGATTATTAGGTCTCCGTATGCTTTGTATAAGTTCTTTATTTCAATGGCCATATCTCCACACCCTTAATAGGTTCTGTTTCCTATTCTTCCTATGATATATTTGAATAAGTACTCGAAAGCGAAACTGAGTATAATAACTACGCTGGTCCATGCAAATAATTCCGATGACTCTAGGTATACCTTTGCGCTGTATAGATTGCCGCCAATGGAAAACCTGGGGTTGCTGAGCACTTCAGCAGCTACAGTCACCTTCCAACCTAGTCCCAGGGCGGTTATAATGCCTGCTACAAGATATGGAGTAACAGAAGGAATATAGATTCGCTTTATAACTAAACTTTTATTCACCTTATATACCCTAGCCATCTGAAGTAGATCCTTGTTAACTTGCCTAATGCCCTCCACAGCGTTGGTCCATATAATAGGAAAGCACATTAAAAAACACACAAATATAGGAACCTTTCCCGATTGAAACCATATTAGAGCAATGATTATTATGGACATAACAGGAGTGGATTTAATGGCTATTACCAGTGGATTTAAAAGCTCATACAAAAACTTGTTAAGCCCACACATGATGCCTATAACTATTCCACCTAAGCATGAAATGACAAACCCCACCACTACCCTTATGAAGGTTATGCCTATACTGTACCAAAACTTCGATGTGGCAGACAGCCTTAAAAATGCCTTTGCAGTATTATATGGAGAAGGGAGATAAACCTCCCTGTTTATTATCAAAGAAGCCATCTCCCACATAGCAACCCAAAATATTATAACCAGTACTCTGGCTACTTTTTTATTTTTTAATATAGTAAAAGTCTTCACCTGGTAGCTCTCCTCCTACCGATGCCGGATTTAGTTCAAATAAGACCTTTAGGAATTCATCCATGGGACTCTGGGACTTTTGCCCATCAAGGAAAACAATGTTGCACTTTGGAATAGCTTTCTCAGCTAGCTTGGCATTAGGAAGTATTCCATGCTTTTCGATGAGTTGGCCAGCTTCTTCATGGTTTTCATTCACCCATTTTACTGAATTCTCATACTGGGTTAAAAAATCTTCCAATGCTTTTGGATAACTCTTGGCAAATTCCTTCTGTACTACGATACAGCCCATGGGCAAGGGATTATTATCTCCTAGTACTTCCTCCCATTCCTCAGTTATATCCAGTGCTATCCTGACATTTTCGTTTTTAAGTAGCGCTGATGTTACATGAGGCTGAGGAAGCAAGGCAATTTTTGCATCCCCTGATGCAACTGCGGCGGCAAGATCTGCGTGCTGCATGGAGAAGTCCAGCTCAATATCCTTTTCTGGGTCTATACCGTTTTCCTTAAGGAGATATTGAATTATGTAATCAGGTGTAGCTCCTTTACCGCTAACATTGATTTTCTTACCCTTTAAATCCGCTATGCTGTTGATCTCATCGCCTTCTTCAAGCACATATAATACCCCTAGAGTATTGATAGCAGCCAGTTGTATCTGACCTTCAGTTTTATTATAGATTACCGATGCCATATTGGTTGGCAGTGCAGCTATATCTACCTCACCGTTTATGACCTTTCCTAAAAGCTCATCAGGGGCTCCATAGGTAGAAAACTCATAGTTAACAGCATTATTGCTCTCAGCATCCTCCATCAGCTTTACCATCCCCACCCCAGTTGGTCCATTTAGGGCGGCCACCCTAATAGTATCGGGCTTGCCCCCATTTTTAGCCCCATTGCATGCAGGGATTATCATCAATGATATAGCTAATAGCATTATCAATATCATAAATTTTCTCTTCATCTTGTCCATCCTCCTAACTGAAACATAGAAACAAATATTAATATTTTATATAACTTCATAATAATTTGATACTATATCTCCCTCTTCTTCTCTATTCTACCATATAATTCTTCAGATTGCCCAGTTAAATTATTATAAAGAACCACGGATTGCTTTTCCCATATATAGGTTGACAAATTCATCTGACTTTAGTATATTATATTATGCTAATATTGAAATTTATAGATATAGAGAGGTTAAAATGAGGGTATCGAAAAAGATGGCAGTTGTATCAAAGGAATGTGTTGCATGTGGGAGCTGCGTAAAGGTATGCCCATTAGGAGCTATCTCCATTTTCAAAGGCTTATATGCAATTGTAGATGCGGATAAATGCATTGGATGTGGAAAATGTGCCAAGGAATGTCCCGCATCGGTAATTTCTATCGTTAACAGGGAGGGGCAAAATGAAGAGAAAAAAGCATTGGTATGATTATCTCTGGATGGTTTCTGCTATTTATATCGTTTTAGGTTTTTTAAATATTCTCTTTGCCTGGGTAGGTATCATTTGTTTTATTGTACCATTATTGATATCAATTATCAGCGGAACTAAAGCCTATTGCAACCGTTACTGCGGACGTGGTCAGCTTTTTGATCTTTTAGGTAGAAGATTTAAACTCTCTAGAAATAAGGATATCCCGCATTGGCTACGCTCTAAATGGTTCCGTTATGGCTTTTTAGCATTCTTTATGATCATGTTCTTAAACATGCTCTTTTCTACATGGTTAGTGTTTTCAGGGGCAAGAGATCTGAAGGAAGTTGTCACCTTGCTTTGGGTATTTAAACTTCCATGGCACTGGGCAAATACCACTGCAGTATCACCATGGATAGCTCAATTTGCATTCGGATTTTACAGTGTAATGCTAACATCTACCTTTCTAGGACTAGTCACAATGATACTCTATAAGCCACGAAGCTGGTGTGTATACTGTCCCATGGGGACAATGACTCAGGGAATATGCATACTAAAATACAAAGGTGAAAGCAATAAATAAATTCATAGAGCCGAAAGCCATGGGGACAAAGCCATGGGGACAGGTCCCGTGGCACAAAAATATTACTTCTTGTGAGCCAATCAACCTGTCCCCGTGGTCATCTCCCCGTGTTCGTCTCTTATCTTAATTTGAGTTCCCGTTACAATATCAACTCACTTATAGTCCTACACAATTCGGTAATGTTGGAGCTTCCCTTGATTTCAAACCTAATCTTGCCAACACCTGAAAGCCACAAATCCAACTCTGCATCTAAGTCTATCATTCCGGCAGTTTCTACGGAGTACATCTGAATTCTGCTATAAGGAATGGATGTATAATCCTTCTTGGTTCCTGTCAATCCCTGTACGTTTATGGATATTATTCTTTTGTTTGTGAATACCACCCTATCCCTCATGCTCACATAGCTGGCAATTACGTCTTCACCTCGTATTAAAAGTTGTCTGACATTTTCTCGGCCTATACTCGCGTCTTCAGGTTTTAGCTTAAATAATTTTTTATTTTGGAAATCTAACATGACTTTTACTCCTTTCCCTCCATTTAATAAAAAGTCATGAAATCCATAGTGACAATGAAAGGCATAGATGACAGATCCCACTACACAAGAATAAAGCTTCTTGTGAGCCAAGGGACCTGTCCCCATGGTTCTCAAGCTTCTTGTGAGCCAAGGGACCTGTCCCCATGGTTCTCTCAGCCAAGGGACCTGTCCCCATGGTTCATCTGGTTCACTGCCCCATGGTTCAATGGATTATAAATTTTGCAGCTAAATAATAGGTATCAAAGTCTCCTGTTTCTCTAAAATCCAATATATCCTTGATTATACGATACTCACCTTTGCTGAGATTTCCATATAACCACTGCCAATCGGTTTCCCATTCAGTTTTATCGCCAGGTGCCAACTGATAACCAATGTCTTCAAAACCATAATCCCCTTCAATGGTTACTGGTACCTCATACCATTTATCATCAACCTTTTTCTCCAATACAAAGAATTGACCATAGATACACTCTTTA
>JAWLDD010000031.1:0-13660 GCA_041686815.1 Candidatus Atribacteria bacterium
GACGAAAATCCGTTGGCCATAGACGATATAAAAGGAGAAGTTGAATTTAAAAATCTTAGCTTTTATTATCCCAACATATCTGAACCTGCCTTAAAGGATATAGACATTCACCTCTATCCCGGTAAAACCCTGGCCATAATAGGGGGGACGGGCAGCGGAAAGACCACATTGGTTAACCTTATTGTTAGGCTTTATGATGCTCAAGAAGGCCAATTGCTCATAGATGGTATCCCTATAGATAGAATTCCTATAAAAGTGCTTCGGAAAAATATCGGATATGTTCCTCAAGATGTATTTTTGTTCTCTTCTGCGATCAAGGATAACATAGCCTTTGGAGTTGATGATGCTAGGTTTGAGGATATAGAAAATGTATCTAAGGTTGCCCAGGTTTACGACAATATTATGGATTTTCCTGATCAGTTTGATACCTTGGTAGGGGAGAGGGGTGTGACCCTATCTGGAGGACAAAAGCAAAGGGTTTCCATAGCCAGAGCTTTGATCATTGATCCCAACATCCTAATATTGGATGATGCCCTGTCAGCGGTGGACACCCAGACCGAGGAAAGAATCTTAAAAGAGCTAAAAAGAGTTCGCCACAACAAGACCAATATCATTATATCCCACAGGATATCAACCATATATCATGCTGATGAGATAATAGTACTGGATGATGGTAAGATTATAGAGCGAGGCAATCATGAAAGCCTATTGGAATTGAATGGTCAATATGCCGCTCTATATCAAAAACAATTGTTGGAAGAACAGATTCAAAGTATATAAAAATGTGTTATGTTGGACTGGCAAAATAAAGCCAAATTATTTGATTTATGAGGTGATCATGATATGGATCCGTATCAACTGGAAGAAGAAATGGAGCGATCTTTTGACAGTCGATTGTTAAAAAGGCTTATGAAGTTTGCCTTGCCCTACTGGCACTATATTGTCTTGTCCATTGCTTTGCTGTTGATCATAACTTTGGGAGATTTAGTACGTCCTTTTTTGATAAAGGTCGCAATCGATAATTACATAAATATAAACGGAAGAGAATACCTAGCTGTAGATATTGATAGTCAATACGAGGATGGAGTTATATTTGACAATAAAAGATGGATTCCGGTAAAGGAAACTGCAGATGGGCAGGAAGGTGAGGTCTATACCTTTATTCAACATCAAAAGGTACCTTTGCTTGTATTGGGACAGCTACCAAAAGACAAGGAAGACCTGGTGGTAAATGAGGACAATGGGCAGTATTCATTAATATTGGATGACAAGGAATATGAAGCCAAGGTTATACCTAAGGATTTTGTCAAGGAGTTCAGAAGCAAGGATATAGAAAAATTGATGCAGCTTATGTATCTCTTCTTTGGTATTGCTTGTTTCATGTTTTTCCTCAATTATGTCCAATCAATACTCCTTCAGTTTACGGGTCAAAAGATTCTATACGATATGCGGCAGCGAATATTCGCTCATATAAGCAATCTTTCATTCTCCTTCTTTGACAAAAATCCCGTAGGAAAATTGGTGACCAGGGTTACAAATGACACTGAAACCCTAAATGAAATGTATACCAATGTATTGGTAAATCTATTTAAAGATATATTTATGCTTATAGGTATAGCTATAGTAATGCTATCTATAAACTTTAAACTTGCCCTCATAGTATTTACCACAATACCTATAATTACAGTTTCTACTGTAATATTTAGGATAAAAGCCAGGAGAGCTCATCGAAGGGTACGAACCTTGTTATCCAGGATCAATAGCTTCCTGTCGGAGCATATAAGCGGTATGAAGATCATACAGATATTTCATCAACAGGACAGAAAGAGCAAAGAGTTTGATGATGTTAACCATGATTATTATAAGGCAACCCTAAAGGAGATGAAGATATTTGCTATCTTCAGGCCTCTCATCGAATTCTTATTCTCCTTTGCCCTTACCCTTCTATTATGGTTTGGCGGTGGTCAATTATTACGAGGAACCTTGGAGTTTGGAGTAGTATTTGCTTTTGTCAACTATATAGAAATGTTCTTTAGACCTATAAACGATCTTTCGGAAAAATACAATATTATGCAGGCAGCCATGGCATCCGCCGAAAAGATATTCTCTGTACTGGATGAGGACAGCATCATAAAGGAAGCAGAGCATCCCATATCTTTGGATAAGGTGGAAGGCAAAATTGAATTTAAAAATGTTTGGTTTGCCTATAATGATGAAGATTGGGTACTAAAGGATATAAGCTTTACTATAAATCCCGGGGAAACAGTAGCATTTGTAGGAGCAACTGGAGCGGGAAAAACCTCAATTATTAACCTGATAACTCGATTTTATGATATTCAGAAAGGCCAAATACTGCTAGATGATGTTCCAATAGATAAGCTATACAAGGATGATCTGAGAAGACATATAGGTGTGGTACTTCAAGATGTCTTCCTGTTTACAGGGGATATAGAGTACAACATAAAGCTTAACAATAGCAATATTCCCAGAGAAAAGATAGAGGACATCGCACGTTACGTTAATGCGGATAAATTTATCCAAAAACTCCCCAACACCTATAGCGAGAAGGTAGCAGAGCGAGGGGCTACCCTTTCCACTGGTCAAAGGCAGCTGTTGGCCTTCGCCAGGGCATTAGCCTTTAACCCGGCTGTTTTGGTTCTGGATGAGGCTACTGCCAATATTGATACAGAGACCGAGGAACTTATTCAGGACGCTTTAGCAAAGCTTATAAAGGGGCGTACTACCATTGCAATTGCCCATAGGCTATCTACAATCCAGCATGCAGACAAGATTATAGTTCTCCATAAGGGTAGGATACAGGAAATGGGCACCCATCAAGAGCTGCTAAACAATAAAGGGCTATATTACCAGCTTTATGAGCTGCAGTATAAGAAAAGCTCGTAGCTCATTTAATGCAGAAAAGCATGTATTCATACGAATACATGCTTTTATTTCATTGTTTTCCATATTCATTGATTATCTCTAAGATCTTTTCTACGCCTTTGGTATTGTCGGTTTTGGACATTCTATCTATATATTTTTGCCTGTTGGCATAGACATCTAAAATGGCTGTCAGCAGAATATCCTCCGTCAAGCTATCCTGGTCAAGGGCTTTGCTAAAGCCTTGTCGCTCAAAGGACTGAGCATTAAGTATTTGATCGCCTCTGCTGGCACTTAAAGGCAAAGGGATTAGTATATTAGGTTTGTTCAGTGCCAAAAACTCATATATGGAATTGGCTCCTGCTCTTGATACCACAAGGCTGGCAAGGGCAAGTAGATGTGGAAGTTCCTCGTTGACATACTCAAACTGCTTATATCCAGGAGTACCTTCCAATGAGGCATCCAAATTATTCTTGCCGCATAGATGTACCACATTAAATCGTTTGGTCAGCCTGCCCAGGAGATTTCGAATAAACTTATTTATTGCTACTGCTCCTAAGCTGCCTCCCATAACCATTAGGACCGGTCTATCGGAGGTAAATCCGCAAAGCATTCTACCTTTTTCAGCATCGCCCTTTAATAGGTCCTTACGAAGTGGTGTACCAGTATAAATTCCCTTATCTCCTTTAAAATATTGGGTGGTTTCAGGGAAGGTGGTACACACCTTTGTAGCAAAGGGATAGGATATTTTGTTGGCCAGCCCTGGAGTGATATCTGACTCATGGATTATAACCGGAACCTTGTTAACCCAGCCCCCCAGCACCACTGGAACTGAAACAAAACCGCCCTTAGAAAAGATAATCTTTGGTTTTAACTTTCGAATTATATTTATTGATTGACCAACGCCTTGGACAACCCTGAAGGGATCGGTAAAGTTTTTTACATCCATGTACCTTCGGAGTTTCCCGGATTTTATCACATGGTAGGTAACATTCTTTTTCTTGGCAATAAGGCTGTGCTCGATGCCATTTTCAGTGCCTATATAATGAATGTTCCAACCCTGGGCGGCGAGCTCTGGGATTAAGGCAATATTTGGAGTAACATGGCCGGCAGTACCGCCGCCTGTTAAAACTATCGTTTTCAAGATCAGAAACCTCCAACTTCACAACAAATTAATTAACTATATCTTATACCCTTTCAGGAGCATTTAGTCCTATTAGTCTTAGCCCTGTGGATAGGGTGTATTTCACAGCCAAAACAAGGGCTAGCCTTGCATTTCTTAGAGCTTCATCATCTACCAGTATGGAATGCTCATGATAAAAACGGTTGAAATCTTGGGCTAGATCCACCAAGTAGCGGGTAATGATAGAAGGCTCTAAATCCTTCATAGCCGAAACTACCTTTTCTGGGAAAAGATATAGGGACTTGATGACCTTAAATTCCTCTTCAGTGGACAACAGGCTTGCATCGAAATTAGGATTCACATCTTTTTCGGCCTTTTTCAGCAGACTACAAGTCCTGGCATGGGTATATTGAACATAGGGCCCAGTCTCCCCATCAAAGTTTAGTATTTCATCCCATGAGAAGGATACATCCTTGATCCGGTTGCTATAAAGATCGCTAAAGACTACGGCACCAACACCCATATGACGGGCAATCTCTTCCTTGTCCTCCAGGTTAGGGTTCTTCTCTTCAATGATGCTCAGAGTTTTCTTGATGGCTTCTGATAGAATATCCTCTAAAAAAACCACCTTGCCTTTACGGGTAGACAGCTTTTCACCGCCCAGGCTTACGATACCGAAGGGCACGTGTACAAGCTTATCGTGCCAATCATATCCCATAAGCTCAATAACCTTAAACCATTGATTAAAGTGTAGGCTTTGAGCTGCACCTGTGACGTAAATGCACTTTTCAAAATCGTAGGTTTCTTTGCGGTATATGGCAGCGGTAATGTCCCTTGTAGCATATAGGGTACTGCCATCCTTTTTAACTATGAGACAAGGGGGCATATCATATTCATCAAGATCCACTATCAAAGCCCCTTGGCTCTCGGTAAGTAAATTTTTGTCTTTGAGTTCCTCTATTACAGGTGGCATCTTATCCTCATAAAAGCTTTCGCCGGCATAGGAATCAAAGGTAATGCCCAATAGATCATATACATTATTAAACTCCTTAAGGCTGATATCCTTAAACCACTGCCATAGCTCTAGGGCTTCCTTATCTCCTTTTTCCATCTTGACAAACCATTCCCTGGCTTCGTCTTCCAAGGCAGGATTCTTTTCAGCTTCATCATGGAATTTTACATATATGGCCAACAACTCTTTGATGCCGCCTTTTTCTATGGACTCCTTGGAACCCCATAGTTTAAAGGCTGCTATGAGTTTTCCAAATTGGGTTCCCCAGTCACCCAAATGGTTTATGCCAACACAGTTATAGCCTAAAAATTCAAATATCCTATACAGAGAGTTGCCTATGACAGTGGACCTCAGATGGCCTACATGGAAGGGCTTGGCTATATTAGGGGCTGAATAGTCAATGACTATGTTTTTGCCCTTGCCTATGTTTTGGGATCCGTAAGTATCCTGCTCCTTTAGGGCAGTAGAAACAACCTCTCTCGTAAATTCCTCTCTATTAAGAAAAAAGTTTAGATAACCCGATACTGACTCTACCCTTTGGATCTTGTCGTTAGCAGGTATCTCGCTAACCAATTCGTTAGCTATTTGAACAGGTGATTTTCGGAGAACTCTGCTTAACTTAAAACAAGGCAGTGCTACATCCCCCATCTTGTCATCGGGGGGATATTCTAGCATTTGATAGATTTCTTGGTTGTTTAGGTTGGGAATCTTATCCTCTAAAATATCCGATATCAGTTGTTTTATATCCAGCATATTTATACTCCTTAAACTAAAAATATTCAATCAAACTTTGTAATTATGATACCATATTAGAAGGCAAATTAACAGAGTTGGGATGCTTTTATGGATTTTTTTCATAGGATTTTTTTCATATTTATTTAAGTATAAGCAATGGATTTAATGGTGTATAAAATTAGTTGATGACCAGAGTTGATGAAAAATTATAATAATGGTAAAATAAAGGCACAATGCATAAAAAGGTAACTATTAGATATGGATTAAAATAGATAGGAATTTATGATAAGGAGAATGCGATATATGGATAACAACAGTAGCAATGATAAGACCAAAGTTGAGGTCAACATTGGCAGCAACTTCATCCATGATATTATTGACAGGCATTTGGAGGAAGGGGTTTATGATAGAGTACATACCAGATTTCCCCCTGAACCCAATGGATACCTTCATATCGGACATGCCAAGTCAATATGCCTGAACTTCGGTACAGCAGCTAAGTATAATGGACTGTGCAACCTGCGGTTTGATGATACCAACCCAGCAAAGGAAGAAGTAGAATATATCGAGTCCATTAAGGAGGACGTAAAATGGCTGGGCTTTGATTGGGAAGATAGGCTATACTATGCCGCTGACTATTTCGATAAGATGTATGAGTATGCAATTTTACTCATCAAGAAAGGCAAGGCCTACGTAGATGATCTGTCAGCTGAGGAAATCAGAGAATACAGAGGCACTCTCACCGAGCCAGGTAAAAACAGTCCATATAGAGATCGATCGGTAGAAGAAAACTTAGATCTCTTTGAGAGGATGAAGGCTGGGGAGTTTGAGGAAGGATCAAAGGTTTTGAGAGCAAAGATAGATATGGCTTCTCCGAACATGAATATGCGAGATCCGGTGCTGTACAGGATAGCTCATATTCCTCATCACAGAACCGGGGATAAATGGTGTATCTATCCTATGTATGACTATGCTCATCCTATTTCCGATGCATTGGAAAACATTACCCACTCCATATGTACTCTGGAATTTGAAGACCATAGGCCGCTGTATGAATGGGTACTTAATGAGATAGGCCTTTTCCCAAATCCACCGGTGCAAATTGAATTTGCCAGGTTGGAGCTTACAAACACCGTGATGAGCAAGCGAAAACTAAGAACACTGGTAGAAGAGGGCAAGGTTTCAGGTTGGGACGATCCCCGCATGCCCACCCTCTCTGGACTGAGAAGAAGAGGGTATACTCCTTCATCCATAAGGGATTTTGCCGAACGGGTAGGGGTAGCCAAGAATAACAGCGTAGTGGACGTGGCTTTGTTGGAGCATTGTCTGAGAGAAGAATTGAACAAAACCGCTCAAAGGGTGATGGGAGTACTTAATCCCCTTAAACTGGTTATAACCAATTATCCCGATGATAAGGTAGAATATTTGGAAGTGGAGAATAATCAGGAGGATCCTACCGCCGGTACGAGGCAGGTACCTTTTTCCAAGGTATTGTATATCGAACAGGAAGATTTTATGGAGAACCCACCCAGAAAATTCTTCCGTCTGACTCCTGGCAAGGAAGTACGCCTCAAAAATGCCTATATAATTCGCTGCGACCATGTAGTGAAGGATGAGGAGACTGGGGAGGTCTTGGAAGTCCATTGCAACTACGATCCGGATACCAAGAGTGGTTCGGGAGCGTCCAATAGAAAGGTTAAGGGAACCCTTCACTGGGTTTCAGCTGATCATGCCATACCTGCTACCATTAGGCTATACGATTACCTCTTTTTAGAGGATGAAAATGGTGAAATGCAGTACAATCCGGATTCTATAAAGGTGCTGAAGGGCTATGTAGAGCCTTCCCTAAAGGGAACTGAGGCAGGCGTCAGGTTCCAGTTCTTTAGACAGGGTTATTTCTGTACCGATATAAAGGACTCTACACCGGATAACCTGGTATTTAACCAAATAGTGCCCTTAAAGAGCTCCTATAAGCCCAATAAATAAGATCGGTAGATGAGAGCCTTTCGTTCTTGTATCTAGGATGGGAGGCTCTATTGTTTAATTATAAAAGATATTAGGAGGTTTTGATTTTTAAAGAAGTAAGAACTCGATTTTCTCCCAGTCCTACAGGTTATATGCATATCGGAAACCTACGGACTGCTCTATATACCTATTTGATTGCCAAACATTACGGGGGTAAATTTATACTGCGCATCGAGGATACAGACCAAAAAAGGTATGTAGAGGATGCTGTAGATGTTATTTACAATACCCTGAAGTTGGTGGGATTAAACCATGATGAAGGCCCTGATGTGGGAGGGGAATATGGACCCTACGTTCAGAGCCAGCGCAGGGATATATATAAGAAATACGCTGAAAAGCTTATAGAGCTGGGAGGAGCCTACTATTGCTTTTGCAGCAAGGAAAGATTGGATGAACTAAGACAAGAGGCAGAAAAAAACAATTCCGCCTTCAAATACGATGGTCACTGCAAGAACCTTACCGAGGACGAGGTAAAAGAAAAACTGAATGCAGGGATACCCTATGTCATCAGACAGCGAATTCCAGAAACTGGGCAAACCACCTTTGAAGATGCAGTATACGGAACCATTACCGTAGAGAACTCGGAACTTGACGAAGGAGTACTGCTAAAAAGCGATGGGTTGCCAACCTACAACTTTGCCAACGTAATAGATGATAACTTGATGAAGATAACCCATGTCATCAGAGGTAGCGAATACCTATCCTCAGCACCTAAGTATAATCTACTCTACAATGCTTTTGGCTGGGACATTCCTACCTATATCCATTTGCCCCTTATCATGAAAGAAGGGGGTAAAAAACTGAGCAAAAGGGAAGGGGACGCTTCCTTCGAAGATTTTTATGAGAAGGGATATCTGCCTGAGGCTATAATAAACTATATAGCTCTGCTGGGCTGGAGTCCGGGAACGGAGCAAGAGTTCTTTACTCTGGATGAGTTAACGGAAGAATTCGATATTAAAGGACTAAACAAATCTCCCGCTGTATTCGATGTCAACAAGCTCAGATGGATGAACGGGGAATATATAAGGCAAAAGAGCCTTGAAGAGTTCCATGCACTGGCTATGCCCTATTATGAGAAATATATTTCCTCCAAAGATGTAGATCTGGATCTACTAAGCCGACTGCTGCACACCCGGGTAGAGGTGTTGGAGGATATAAAAGACCATGTTGATTTTATTGATAAACTGCCTGAATATGATGTGGATCTCTTTGTTCATAAAAAGATGAAGACCACCACTCAAAATTCCTTGGACAGCCTAAAAAAGGCCTATGAAGTCCTTGTCGATTTAGCGGATTGGAATGCTGAAACCGTTCATAAGGTATTATTTGATACTATCAAGGAGATGGGCATAAAGAACGGACAGATGCTATGGCCAATACGTACAGCGCTGTCAGGCAAGCCATCATCACCTGGGGGCGGTACCGATCTTTTAGCATTGTTGGGCAAAGAGGAATCACTAAAGAGGATAAAGATAGGCATAGATAAACTGTCATAGTATCAAAACTAGTATATGGTACGAAAGCAGAAAGATGACATTGGGGTGATTTTGTGAGGATCTATTCATGGAACGTTAATGGGATTAGGGCAGTACAGAAAAAGGGATTTGTAGAATGGGTAATGAAGGAACAACCCGATATACTATGCCTTCAAGAGACCAAAGCCCATCTGTCTCAACTGAATGATGAGCTGATAAATATAGAGGGCTATCATTCTTATTGGAATTATCCAGAAAGAAAGGGTTATAGCGGAGTAGCTTTATATACCAAGGTTGAGCCTAAGAAGGTGGATTATGGTATTGGCGTTGATATCTTTGACAAGGAAGGCAGGATAATTGTAGCTGAATATGAAGACTTTGTACTGCTAAATATATATTTTCCCAATGGACAGATGAGCGATGATAGGCTTCAGTATAAATTGGATTTTTATGATGGAGTACTGAACTATTGTAACGATAGGGTAAAGCAGGGAGACAATGTTATAATATCCGGAGACTATAACACTGCACATCAGGAAATTGACCTTAAAAATCCAAAATCCAATGAAGATCGTTCAGGCTTTTTACCTATAGAGAGGGCTTGGATGGATAAGCTCATACAAAATGGTTATACCGATACCTTCAGATACCTTTATCCTGATACCGTGAAATACTCATGGTGGAGCTACAGGTTTAAAGCTAGGGAAAAGGATATCGGTTGGAGAATCGATTACCACTTTGTTTCAAACAATATGCTGGACAGGATACAGGATGCATTGATACTCAATGATGTAATGGGTTCAGATCACTGTCCAGTGGTGCTGGAATTAAAAACATGATCTATTATGATTAAAAATCCGCTATATGCGGATTTTATTCTATTACCCGAACAGCACCACGAGCTCTTGATAGCCAGCCTCTCTCCAACTTGCTTATCATGAAACCCTTCTTTGGAGACATGTGAGCAAATTCCTTATTGTTGATCATTATTCCAGTGTGGGAAATTATATTTCGACTGATGGCAAAATAGACCATATCTAGAGGACGCAGGTCATGGTATCTGACTTCCTTAAACCCTAGGTTTTTGATAGCCCTTATATAGCGATTGGGATCGGTTTTAAACCAGTCCTCTTCTATAAACCTGCCATCATCGTTGGGAAGCTCAACTCCTAATTCCCTATAGAAAAGGATAACAAAGCCCAGACAGTCGATGCCTTCCTCCAGGGATCGACCATTGTGGAGAAATTTTGCGCCTTTGAATTTGTCAATCAGCTCCATTATTTTTTCGTTGTCTATATCATGATTCATAGAAAAACCTCCAATTTATAATAATGTCTGGAAATATGCGGATTTTAGATCACATCTAAATTTATTCAAAAAAGCTATGGGCTAGACTATGTAATCATAATATGAGAGAGACAGCAAAGGGTGAGAGCGAGCTTTTTCCTTTTTGTTCACACTAAAAAACCCAGTGGCATACTATATAGTGAAGTCAGTTACATCTATCTTAAGGGAGGAGTGAGAGTATGGGTTTCGGGTTTGGTTGTGACAGAAGAAGAGGAGAAGCTGACGAATCGTTGTTGTTTTTCTTTCTATTGCTGGTTATAATCTTCTCCAATTGTGGTCTATTCGATGAAGGTGATGAACTATTGTTCTTCTTCTTGCTCTTAGTAGTTCTGTTTTTCAACGGAAATAACAATAGATTGTTTGGAGCAGAAGCTGAGGTAGAGTAGTTAATGAAAAATGCTGTTCCTAATGAAGGAGCAGCATTTTGATTTAGTTCTCACACATTCCAATGGAGGTGAATAGTATATAAGTATCCTGTTTACTTACTAAATAATTTGAGAGAGGTGTTGATATGGGATACGGATTTAGCCTAGGCAGACACGGACATGGTAAAGGTGGGCTTGATGAATCCATAATCATTTGGATCATTATTATCTTTTTGCTATTAGGTGATGGTGGATTCGGAGATTTTGGAAAAGGCGGCTTTGGAAGAGATGACGATTTCTCAATACTTATTATAATACTCATAATTTTACTTTTAGGTGGTAGTGGAGGATTCTTAGGTCTTGGAACTGAACCTGCAGAATAATGATAAAAAAGATGGTGAGAATAAGGTTCACCATCTTTTTTTATTGGATTACATCAATATATCGAAAAAAAGTTCGTTAAAAAGAAATTAATTGTTGACAGCCTTTAGTATGTCATGTATAATACTAACAATTTAATAATACTGTAAAAAACTTCTTATCTAGAGAAGGGGAGGGACTGGCCCAATGAACCTTCGGCAACCTTCAGAAAACCTGAAAAGGTGCCAATTCCAGCTGGTATATATATCAGAAAGATAAGAAGAGGTGAATATGTAATATACCCCTCTTCTTATGATAGGAAGAGGGGTTTTTGGGTATTTTTAAATATAAATATTTTGAAAGGAATGATGGATTTGGCAAAGGAGAGAGGTAACAATTTTGACACGGTAGCTATCCATGGAGGGCATGTTCCTGATTCAGACACTGGATCCAGAGCTGTTCCCATCTATCAGACATCTTCTTACGTATTTAATTCAGTAGAACATGCTGCCAACCTATTTGCCCTTAAAGAGGCGGGCAATATTTATTCACGCATAGGCAATCCTACAACTTCAGTGTTGGAGGAAAGACTAGCCCAGCTTGAGGGAGGAGTAGGAGCATTGGCTACCTCATCAGGTCAAGCGGCTATTACTTTGGCTGTACTTAATATTGCTGGAGCGGGTCATAACTTTATTTCATCTAAGTATATCTACGGCGGAACTCATACCCTATTTGAACATACCCTAGGCAGGTTGGGGATAGAAGCTAGATTTACTGACCTATCGGATTTGGATCAATGTGAAAAGCTTATAGATGAAAACACGAGATTTATATTTACAGAATCCATAGGCAATCCTAGGAATAATGTAGATGATTTTGAGGCTATCGCAAAGCTGGCTCATAAATATGGAATTCCCTTTATAGTAGACAATACGGTTACCACCCCGTATCTTCTACGTCCTATAGAGTATGGAGCGGACATTGTAGTGTATTCTCTGACAAAATACATTGGAGGGCATGGCACATCCATAGGTGGAGCTATCGTGGATTCAGGCAGGTTTGATTGGAGTGATCCTAAGTTCTCCGAACTTAATCAACCAGACCCTGCATATCATGGACTAAATTATTGGGAGACCTTTAAAGAAGCTGCCTACATTACTAAGGCAAGGGTACAGCTTATGAGGGATATAGGTCCAGCTCTGTCCCCCTTTAATTCATTCTTGTTTATCCAAGGTCTGGAGACCCTGTCATTAAGGATGGAGAAACACTGCGATAACGCTCTAAAAGCGGCAAAATGGTTGGAATCCCATCCGGCAGTGTCCTGGGTAAATTATCCTGGCCTTGAAAGCCATGGAAATTATGATAATGCTAAAAAATATCTACCCAAAGGGCAAGGCGCAATTATAGGGTTTGGCATTAAGGGTGGGAAGCCAGCAGGAATTAAGTTTATAAATTCACTGAAACTATTATCCCACTTAGCCAATATAGGGGATGCCAAGAGCCTCGTTATACACCCTGCATCCACCACCCATCAGCAGCTAACACCAGAGCAACAGGCTGCATCGGGAATCACCGAAGATTTCATTAGATTCTCGGTGGGTATAGAGGATATAAATGATATACTGGCTGATCTTGATCAGGCATTGAATAATAGCCAAAAATAGCATGTTACGTAAGTAGCATATGTAAGCATAATAGCTATTGAAAGATTCTTTCAATAGCTCATTGTGCTTATATCAGAGCTATTATACTATCACAACTGGTTAGATTAGTGTTGAATCAAGATAGTTTTATCACTGCATATATTAAGGAGAGACGGAGAAGTGAAGAAGATCAACACAAATAGAGCTTCAAATAGAAAGAAAAGATATGAATCCCCGGATTCTTCTACGTCTGTAGGCTGGACTCAGCCATATACGGTGCGTTTAGCTCATAAGGATAATCCCCTTTTATTGGATTGTGGAGAACAGCTAGCACCTATAGATGTGGAGTATGAAATTTATGGCCAGATGAGCCCTAAAAAGGATAATGTAATATTGCTACTTCATGCCCTGTCTGGGGATGCCCACGCAGCAGGTTGGGATAAAAAGGCCGAGGAAATGGGAAGAAGCTGGAGAATTGACCGTCCTGGATGGTGGGATACCATGATAGGTCCAGGAAAAGCTTTAGATACCAATGAGTACTGTATCATCTGTTCCAATGTCCTTGGTAGTTGCTATGGCACTACTGGACCAGCTTCTATTAATCCTGAAACCGGTAAGCCCTATGGCTTGGACTTCCCCATCGTTACAGTGGGAGATTGGGTTAGATTACAGGAAAGATTAATTACTCACCTTGG